>CAYMXK010000148.1:0-10322 GCA_964393915.1 uncultured Prolixibacteraceae bacterium | reverse complement strand
GTCAGGGTTACTTGACCTGGCAGGGTTTAAGAAGCCACGTGCCTTCTTCAGAGAGAGCCTCTGGGCTGATAAGCCCATGGCCTGCCTGGGAACTTATCTGCCCCGACGCGATGAACGAAGCCCCTCAGTTGATGCCCTCCCAGTATGGAATTACCGGGATGGCGAAACCATCAGGGTGGTATGCTACACCAATTGCCAGTCGGCCCAGCTTTTTCTTAATGGGGAAAAAATAGGCGACCTGAAACTTTATGACGAAAAAACCGGAATTATCACCTGGGATATACCCTTCTCCCCCGGAAAACTGGAAGTAGTCGTCTTCAATTCGGAAGTGGAGGCAGCCCGGTATACCTTGGAAACTAGTGACAGACCCCACGCAATAGTGGCAAAAGCCTGGAAAAGTAACATCAGAAAAGACAGGGGTGTTGCACAAATTGAAATTCAGATTGTTGACCAGAATGGGAAACCGGTAATATATGCTGATAATGAGATAAACTGCACGACCGAAGGGCCTGTAAAACTGCTCCGCTTAGAAGCCTCCAATCCACGCGACATGGGCGACTACACCACAAACAGATTGAGGGTTTTTAACGGGAAAATGATCGCGTATGTCGAAGCCACCGGCCAGCCTGGACAAGCTACAGTTAAGATATCTTCAGTCTGGCTGAGGGAGGCTTTAGTTGACATATATATTGAATAGCCAATCCCTAAGGCAATTCAACATACAGCAGATGACGTCATGCTGACCACAAACTTTTACGAGCAGTGGATAGAGGGTAAGCTGCAGTGCGGCAGGAATTGCTCATTGCACCACCCTGTTCCTGCTCCGGCATCGCCACAGCGACAAAGTGATTAAGCCATAAAGTGATTTGGCAGAAGGAATATCAATGCAAGATTTGTCCTATTTTTTGCAAGATTTGTCCTATACCCCTTATTTTTACTACATGTTCCTGTTTGAAATGTCCCATTTTTTGCATGATTTCTCCTAACCCCGGGGCACCGGAATGCCATATATTTGCATCAAAAGGAGGTTGCCAAAAATCCTTCACAATTAAAGAGTAGGCACGAAAATTATACACACACAAAATTTACAACATGAAAAAAAATGTCATTTTTTTAAGTCTTCTGTTTTTCTTTAGTGCTGCGATTGCACAAAAGAATGAAACAAAAATCCCCATGATTGGTGATAATGCCCCCTCATTTACGGCTGAATCAACCCTGGGTAAAGTTAACTTCCCTGCCGATTATGGTAAGAACTGGAAAATAATCTTCAGCCATCCCCGCGACTTTACGCCTGTATGCACTTCTGAAGTCATTGAACTTGGCTATTTACAGCAGGATTTTGAAGACCTGAATGCCAAAATTGTGGTAGTCTCTACTGACACCAAAGAACGTCATGATTTGTGGGTTAAGGCAATTGAAGAAACATCCTACAAAAACAATAAGCCGGTGAAATTAAATTTCCCTCTTATTGACGACAGCAAGATGTCGATTGCAAAGAGCTACGGTATGTTGCACAACCGCTCCAGCAGCACGGAAAGTGTCAGGGGTGTTTACATTGTCGGGCCCGACAATACCATTAAAGCTACCATTTTCTACCCAATGTCTATTGGCAGAAATATGGATGAGATTAAAAGAGCAGTGATGGCTCTTCAGACAGCGGACAACACCAATCTTCTTACTCCTGCCAACTGGAGTCCGGGTGAAGATCTTCTGGTGCCTCACTATCCCTATACTGAAAAAGAATTGGAAAAAAATCCAGGGTTGAAGGATAACTTCTACCTGGTGGGTAATTTGATGTGGTTCAAAAGAATGTGATTTTAGCATCCTGTTACCATTGAAATCGACTGTTTATTGAGACAGTATATAAAGCGCAACAACTTTTTTATAGAATCAAAACAGTTTTTATTCTTCGGCTGTACCCGAAAATAAAAGCTGTTTTTTTTAAGGTATTTCAATTTTAAACGGAAGGTTTTCTTACATCCGAAGGAAGGATATTAAAGAAGTTGCGGTAAGTCCTGGTAAAATAGCCAGGATCACCATACCCGACCATGTAGGCTATTTCGGCAATATTCCCTGCATCTTTCTCGAGAAGTTCCTTTGCCCGGTGCATTCTCACCGACCTGATAAACTGGTTGGCAGATTGGTTAACCAGTGCTTTGAGTTTTCGGTGCAACTGAGCCTGGCTCATGGCTGACCCGGCCGCAAGATCTTCCACGCCAAATCTTTCATTATCAATATTGGTTTCCACCAACCGGAGTAATTTTTCCATGAACTGGCGATCCCGCGACGATACTGATATTTCAGCGGGAGCAATTACGGTACTGCTTAAAAATTTCTCCCTGAGAAGCCGGCGGTTTTCAATCAGGTTCCGGACTCTTACCAACAACTCTTTTGTATTGAACGGTTTGGTCAGGTAATCGTCAGCCCCTGTCTCAAGACCTTGTATCTTATCTTCGTCACTGGCCCTTGCCGTAAGGAGGATAACCGGCACGTGACTGGTTTTCTCGCTTGTTTTGATTTGTTCGCAGAATTCGAACCCATCCATACCCGGCATCATCACGTCGCTGATAATCAGGTCAGGTATATTATTATTGGCCAATTTTAACCCGTCTGCTGCATGAGGAGCTTCCAGTATCACATATTCACCCTTCAGGCCATCGCATACAAAACGCCTCACATCAGTATGGTCCTCAACAATCAGGACAACCGGCTTATCGGCTGAATCCCCGGATGGAGAGAGCGCGGTATTTTTCAAAGGATAAACTGCATCCTCGAATAAATCAGTATGCTGTAAATTATCCATTTGTGCCTTGTCATGATCAACAACTATCTGATCATCATCATAATGCTCCCTGCCAACCGGAAAACGGAGTTTAAAGGCAGTCCCCTTACCAGGCTGGCTTTCCACTGAAATAGTTGCTTTATGCGTATCCATCAACTCTTTCACATAGGCCAGTCCGACACCCCAACCTTCGTAAGATTTTCCTGCTGATGAATCTACCTGAAAAAAACGGTCATATATAAAAGGGATCTTTTCCTGAGGAATACCTATCCCCGTATCGGTAACGGCAATTTCGACAACCTGATTGTTAAAGTCATTGTTTTGAAGCGAAACCCCTACATCAATCCGCCCATGGGATGGTGTAAACTTCACGGCGTTTGAGACCAGGTTATTGATTATCTTTTGCATAGCGTCCCTGTCAAAATAGAAGTTATTTTTAATCAGGTCACTACAGACTGCCGGATCTTCATTAAAGCTTAATTCAATGTGTTTCTGCTGGGTCAGGGAAGAGAATGACATAACCAAACCATTCAGGTAGCTAACGATATCGCCGGGAGCTACGCTGATGGTATATTGCCTGTTCTCGAGCTTCGACAGATCAAGGAGCTGATTAATCAGGTTCAGGAGGTTGTCGGCATTCTTATGCATTACCCTAAACACCTGCTTTTGCTCCTTATCATCGGACTTATCAATCATTTGCTCAATGGGGCCCTTTATCATTGTCAAAGGAGTTCTGAACTCATGTGAAATATTGGCGAAGAACTGAGATTTCATCAGGTTTACCTCTTTTTGCTTTTGTGCTTCAAAATCCGCAATCCTAATCCGGTTCCGCAGAGTAATGCGAGAAAGCTCATATTTTCTGATGGCTATAGCTGCCATAAGTAAAAGAAAGAAATATATTGCGTATGCCCAGTTCCTGGTCCACCACGGACGGGTTATGGTTATCGACATAACCGCCTCATGGCTGCTCCATACGCCGTCGCTGTTGGTCCCCCTCACACGAAGGGTATAGTTCCCCGGTTTTACGTCAGTAAAAGAGATATAACGGTTATCATTCAGGTCAATCCACTGCTCGCCCTTTTGGGTAAAGCTGTAGGCGTATTCTTTTTTGGATGATGAAGAATAATCGAGTGAAGAAAATTCAATATTAAAATAATTGAGGTTATACGGAAGGGAAATCTGAGAATTATTTAAAAAATCATCCGACAATTTCTTAAGTAAATCCTTTTTTGCTTCGTGGAGAAGATTAAATGCCGTGAATACAACAGGAGAATGGTATTGTTTATGCTCAAGTTCAGCCGGGGAGAAATGGTTATAGCCTTTTATGCCTCCGAAGAACAATTCACCATTTTTGCTTTTGTAAAAAGCGCCGCTATTAAACTCATTGCTTTGAAGCCCATCGGAAACGACGTAATTGGTAAAGCTCTCTGTATTGATATCGAACCTGCTCAGCCCATTGTTTGTGCTCATCCACAAAAAACCCAAATCATCCACCAACAGGCCGTAGACCATATTATTGGATAAACCCTCCTTTTCGGTAAAATTGCGAAAAGTTTGGCTGGCTATGTCGAACCGGCTGAAACCACCGCCACCCGTGGCCATCCAAAGATATTTTTCTGGCTGGAAAGGATCAGCCACAATGGCCCTTACATCATTGAATCCAAGGCTTTCAGGATTTCCCGGATCATTAACATATGCCTGCAGCTGACGGGTTTTAACAATGAAATGCTGAAGCCCGTTGGGCGTTCCTAACCAGAAATTTCCTTCCGGATCCTCATAAAGACAGGGATATACCTGCTCCTTAAACCGGTTAACCGGGTCATTGTTGTACCTGGTATGCTCAAAGGTTCCGCTATCACGGTCAAACAGGGCAATTGAATTTGCCGTTAACACCCAAATCTGTTCATCCCTGACATAGACCTTAGAAATTCGGGTGTCGAAAGTCTCCGGGGAATCTTCCAGACCGGTGTGGTATACTTTCGAAAAATTGGTTTTTGGATCATAGCTGATAAGCCCCCAGGAGGAGCCCAACCATAATGTTCCATCCGTATCGCCGGCTATGGAATAGACAATGAGGCCTTCGTCATTTATACTCCCATTGGCAGTGGTAACAGACTTCAATTCGCCGGTATTTCTGTTTACTCTGAAAAATCCCGAATTAGACCCTATCCAAAGGGATTTATCCTTATCCTCAGATTCATAAATAGATCTAATGCTTAAATCCCGGGACGATAACATTGATCCATCCGGCTCAGTGTAAAAATCAGAGGGGTATCCGAACTTGCTGGCATAAGGATCAAACAACGAAATGCCATATCCGTTACTTCCGATCCACATGGTGCCGCCCCTGTCGGTAAACAGGGTAATAAGATGTCCTCTCTGCAGACCATCTGTTCGGCTTCTATCGTGCATAATTTCTGAAATCCCACCGGTTTGGGCATTTATAATTACCAGACGATCCTCCCTGGATATCCAGATTTCCTTTTGCCCCTTGTAAGAGAAAGAGGTTGCCGCGAGACACCGGAACAGGTTATAATCAGGGTCTGCCAGCCTGAACTGTACAAACAGTTGCTGATCCGGGTGGTATTTGTACAGTCCGAATCTGTTAAACATCCAGATTTCACCATCCTCATCCTCGAAAATAGACCTTCCGGCAGATTCCGACTCCACGGGATAATCAGTTATGTATTTTGAACGCGCAGTCGTTCGGCAAGACACCTGTCTGTAAACAGGCTCCTCATTTGACACATCGGCAGCCAGAATGAGCTGGTCAGTGCCAATCCACAATGTATTTTTGCTGTCGGATATCAGACTAAGAATGGCAACGTTTTCTATCGAAAATCCTTCAATGGTTTGCTTAATCCTTGATATGGAAACATTTTCCGGGTCAGGAAATGCATCCTGGTCATTTATCCGTAGCCTGTTTAATCCTGAAGTATTGGTGCCCACCCATATGTCACCGTTGATATCTTCAACAATAGCCTGCACATTGTTGCTGCTCAGGCTGCTTTTATCTCCCGGATTATGGGTAAAATGGAAAAACCTGCCGGAATGCCGGTCAAATACATTCAGCCCGCCATTCAGTGTCCCGATCCAGATGCGACCTTTTCTGTCGCAGTAAATGACTTTAACAAAATTATCGGATATGGAGAAAGTATTGAAAGGATCATGTTTGTATACCTTAAACCGGTATCCGTCATACATATTCAGGCCATCCTTGGTTCCGATCCACACGAAACCAAGGTTGTCCTGGGCTATGGCCGCAACGAAATTCTGGGAGAGGCCTTCGTTGATGGTAAGACTTTTAAATATGGCATTGCTGTATTTCCCGGGATTTAGCGATGCAACAGCAATGCCTGAAAAGCAAATGAAAAAAACGGCGATGAAGACCTTGCGCTTTAAAAAAATACGAACAGATTTACCCAATAATGGATACCTTCCACGTAAAGTGATATAAAGCGCGGCAGATTCCATATCGTAAATTTGTATGTGTTATCTATTAAAAATTCTAACCAAAATTAGAGCAAAAAACTTAGATTTAGAAGTCAATGGCTCATTTTAATCACAGAATATAGTTTTAGATCTTATCCTTAAGATATAGTTATACGAGTTTAAACCAAAATGTTCAAAATTTCAATTTCCCATAGATATATATATATATGATAAATAAGCATTAATAACAGTATAAAAGATTTTTTTGCTTTTTTTGCACAAAATATCCAACCATGAAAAAACAAGGTTTTACGACGCGCTCTCTCAATGTTCCCTTTCCAAAAGCCGACCCACACCGGGCTCTGCAGATTCCGGTATATGGTGCCCAGGCTTTTGAATTTGAAACTGCCGAACAGATTGCGGCCAATTTCAGGGGCGAATATGTAGCTCATGTTTATTCACGTTCTTCCAACCCGACGGTCGAATACTTCGAGGTAAAACTGCGGGAACTAACCGGCGCGCATGTGGTTCTGGCAGTCTCTTCGGGGATGGCAGCCATTGCCGATGCCCTGTTCGCCGTGGCAAAAGCCGGAGATAACATCATTGCGGGGCACCATCTCTTCGGGCATACCTACGCCCTCCTGCAGCAGACCCTTCCCGGACTGGGGATCGAAACCCGCTTCTCATCGTTTCAGGATGAATTGGGAATTGAAAAGCTGATCGACAAAAACACAAGGGCCATTTTCTTTGAAACAGTAACCAATCCGCAGCTCGAAATTCCTGATATTGAAATGCTTTCCGGAATAGCTGAGCGGCACAACATTTTGCTGATCGCCGACAGTACCCTGACCCCACCCAATGTTTTTGAAGCACGCAAACATGGCGTTCATATTGAGGTGATGTCGACCACCAAATATATTTCCGGCGGTGCCACCTCGTTTGGCGGCGCAATAATAGATTTGGGCACCTACGACTGGAGCCTTAACCCGGCAGTTGCCCCATACTTTGCAAAATTTGGGCGCAATGCCCTGATTGCCAGGCTCCGGAAAAACATTTACCGCAACACGGGCGGAAGCATGACTGCTCAGACGGCTGTTCAGCAGATTGCAGGCCTCGACCTGCTGGAACTCCGCGTCAGCCGGTGCCATCAAAATTGTTTGTCGGTAGGCAGTTTTTTGCAAAGCCATCCCAAAGTTACGGCCGTTGGCTATCCGGGTCTGCCCGGATCCGGCTTGTATGAGAGATCCCTGCACTATTTCGGGGGAATTCCGGGCACGATTATGACCTTTGACCTGGAATCAGAGGCCGCCTGCTTTGCTTTTATGAACAAGCTGAAGATCATCAGGCGGGCTACCAACCTCAACGACAATAAAACTTTGATCATCCACCCATGGTCAACCATCTATGCCGAATTCCCCGAAGAAGAAAGGGTATTGATGAATATTCACCCCACCATGATGCGTCTTTCTGCAGGAATCGAGGAAGCCGGTGATTTGATTGAGGATATTCGTGCAGCCCTTGTTTGAGACTATGCCTTATAGGATATTCGGGTTAAAATTGACACCGGTAAAAAAGAATACCTCAACCGGACAACTATACCTGATAGCATATCCGGGTTAAAATGCAAAACTTTCAATAACAGATCTATGCTGCTTTTCGCAGCGATACTTTTATATCTTTGTTCAAACCTAAAGTAGGAGAGCAGATGAAGATAGATGAAAAAGTCCTGTTAAATGGCCTGAAAGAAGGGAACAAGGCCATTTTCGACTTTGTCTTCACCTATTATTATTCAGGACTTTGTGCTTTTGCAAACCGGTACATTAATAACCCCGATGCAGCAGAAGACCTCGTACAGGATTTCTTTGTCAGGTTGTGGTTCAATTCAAATACTCTCGACATCAATGCATCCGTAAAATCCTACCTTTTCACCAGTGTGAAAAACAGGGCCCTTGATTACCTGAAACATGCAAAAGTAAAAAGCAGTTATGCCGGCACCTTCAATGCAAAAACAACCTTTGTTCAACCCGAAGATACATGGGAATTTTCCGAAAGCGAGTTGCTCGATCTGATAGATAAAGGGCTTCAGCAACTGGCTCCCCGCACCCGCGAAATTTTTGAGATGAGCCGGTACAAAGGCATTTCCAATGATCAGATAGCTGAAACCTTCAGTATTTCCAAACGAACGGTGGAAGTACAAATCAGTGCGGCCTTAAAAATATTACGGATCGAATTAAAAGATTACCTTACTCTGGGCGCTTTATTTCTGGGAGGGACAGGATTGATCCGCTGATAACTGCAACCTGATGCCAACATGCAAAAAAATCGTACTCAGGCATATGTGTTCTTCGATCCTGAATCGTCATATACCTATAGATTGATATTATAACATCGAGTCCACTCTGAAAAGTCGAAAGCTAAAAATTCCACCAAGGTGCTCAATATTCGTTAAATAATCTTGGTGAATCCTTTGTGCCTTTGTGCCTTCGTGGCAAAAAAAGGCTTTAAGGAGTGAACTCAAAATTGAATTTATATAATGCAGGCAGACCAGGAACATATCGAACAAATTCTGAATGACTTTTTCAACGGAACCATATCAGAGGAGGATCTCCGGTATCTGGAAGAGTGGAAAAATCTTTCGCCAACCAACCGGGAGACATTCAGTCAAGCGGAGAAAGTCTGGCGCTCCCTGCAACTTCTCAGTGAAATGAAGCGGTACAATCCGCAGAAAGCCTTACAGCAGATCAATCAGAGAATCAATGAAAAAACCAGCCAGCGGTGGCGGTTAATCTGGCAGAGAGTTGCAGCCTTATTGGTGGTGCCTTTACTGATAGCTGCTGTCTGGCTTTCACTGAGAACAGCTACGGTTGCAACCATTGCAGAAGGCCCAACGATGCAAACCTTCACCACTCCACCCGGAGTAAAGGCAAAATTCCATCTTCCCGACAGCACCTCTGTATGGCTCAACTCTTCTTCCTCCATAACCTTTCCTTCCTGGTTCACCGGCGATACCAGGGAAGTGGAGATCAACGGGGAAGTTTTCTTTGATGTAGCGACAAATCCTGACAAGCCCTTTGTGGTTGGACTGGGCAAGTTGCATGTCAGGGTATTGGGTACCCGTTTTAATGTAATCAATTATGAACAGGAAAACAGGTCGGAAGTAGTTTTACAGTCGGGAAAAGTAGAGTTGTGTTCAGGGAATATTGAGCAACCACGAATCCTGTCCGGGATGTCGCCCGGGGAGCTGGCCATTTTTAACAAAACAGACCATGCGATCGAAATAAAAAGCGTCAATACCGAGAAATATCTGTCGTGGATTAATGGCATGCTGATATTTAAGGACGATCCCATGGATGAGGTAGTGCGCAAACTCAACCGGTGGTTCAATGTGGAAATTGAAATCGCAGATCCGTCAATCCTTGAGTATGTATATACAGCGACATTCGAGGATGAATCTGTTGACCAGATACTTGAACTTCTGACCATGTCTGCTCCTATTCGCTATCAGGTGATCAGGCGTGTAAAACAGGAGAATGGCATGTTTAGTGCCAAACGGATAATTTTAAGAAAAAGGTCGTGATTTTATTTTTTGTAATTAATCCGTAAATTTATAGTTCTCTAACATTTAAATTCAATGATTCAAACCTGTAGCCTATGAGAAAAACTTAGTACCTCTTAAAAAAGGAGAGAAGATGTTTGCCCATCTTCCCTCCCCTGACAAAGCTTCTCTTTTTTGCCGAAGAGAGCCTCTTAAATGATTCAATAAAAAATTAAAATCGAACAAAAGTATGAAAAAAAATCGATGTGGAATTATTCCGGATGCCATATGCCGCTGGAATTCAAAAGTTCTATTAACTATGAAACTAACTGTTTTAGCCATTCTGATCGGAATTATGCAAAGTTTTGCCATCGGCACCTATGCACAGGTTACCAAACTGAACCTGAATATGCAGAACAGCAGCATAAAAGAAGTTTTAGCCAGGGTAGAGGAAAAGACCGAGTTCTTTTTTCTTTACAACAGCAAGCTGGTGGATGTGGAACGCAAGGTCGATGTTGCCGTTAACGACATGACCATAACGGATTTGCTCAACCAGTTGTTTGCGGATGGTGG
>CAYMXK010000147.1:0-10424 GCA_964393915.1 uncultured Prolixibacteraceae bacterium | reverse complement strand
GACTTTGTTTTAAAACGATATTTTTCATTTATCTTTGCCGGCAAATTGACAGAAATGACAAGCGTTGCAAACAATATCTCTTATTTTTGGTTTTATTACTTCGGCTCAGATACCGGGACCGGAAGATAAGTTTTTGTATGCAGGCATAAGATACTTTACTGAAAGGTCCCGGAAATTCCGGGGCTTTTTTTTATTTAATACAGACAGATAATGAAACTTACGGTTATAGGATTGGGACTAATTGGCGGATCGATGGCCAGAGATCTTCGTAAAACGAAGTTTGCGACCTTCATTACCGGTGTTGACAATAATCCTTTACATGCTGCCGAAGCTTTGAAATTGGGAATTGTTGATGCCGTTGATACTTTGGATGGGGCTACCAGGGATGCCGACCTGGTTATTCTGGCCACCCCTGTCGACAAAGCCATTGAAATCCTGCCACTGGTGCTGGATAATATAGGTTCCCACACCACTGTGACTGATATGGGATCAACCAAAAGACAACTCGTCAAAACGGTCGGAAATCACCCGCGGAGACGCAACTATGTACCTGCTCACCCTATGGCAGGTACCGAAGATTCAGGCCCCGCAGCAGCTCTCGAAAATCTGTTCAGGGGAAAAATTACCATAATCTGCGACCATGACCACAGCGGACCGCAGCATTTGGCGTTGGTCGAAAAGATGTTTCAGTCGATAGGAATGGACATTGCCTATATGACCGCCGATGAGCAGGACCATACTACCGCTTTTGTCTCACACCTGCCTCATGCAGTTGCCTTTGCCCTTGCCAATACGGTGCAGGACAAAGCCGACCGCAATATCATCTTCGATCTGGCCAGCGGTGGTTTCAATTCCACTGTCAGGCTGGCTAAAAGCTCTGTCACCATGT
Source organism: uncultured Prolixibacteraceae bacterium (assembly GCA_964393915.1). GTDB lineage: Bacteria > Bacteroidota > Bacteroidia > Bacteroidales > Prolixibacteraceae > UBA1413. The sequence goes on along the minus strand of CAYMXK010000147.1, from coordinate 9,535 downwards.
GGCATCCAATTTTTGAACAAAACCGCGATTATCTGGTGGAATCTTTAAATGCCTACATGAAGCACCTTGAGCAGTTCAGGGACGCTATTCAGCAGAAAGACAGCGCAAGGCTTGAAGAACTTATCATCAATGCCAACCGCATCAGGGGAATTCTTGGCAAGGAGAATCCTCAGCTTAGAAAAAATGAAGAAACAATAACTAAATATTATACTACTTGAAATGGAAAAGAGATTAGACATTAACCCCATAAAGGAATGGCTGCCACAGTTGAACAACCCGCTGCTGATAGCTGGTCCATGCAGCCTTGAAAGTGAGGAACAGGCCCTTGCAACAGCAAGATTACTGGCTAAGGACCCCAGAGTTTTTATTTATCGGGGTGGCGTCTGGAAACCCCGCACACGGCCGGGAAGTTTTGAAGGTATTGGTTCAATCGGACTAAAATGGCTGACGATGGTAAGGGAGGAAACAGGTTTGCCGGTGGGGACTGAGGTCGCCAATGCGCAACATACCGAAGAAGCCCTTAAAGCTGGCCTGGATGTTTTGTGGATCGGTGCCCGCTCAACCGCAAGTCCGTTTGTGGTGCAGGAAATTGCCGATGTGGTTAAGGGTACCAACGCGGTTATTATGGTGAAAAACCCGGTTAATCCCGATGTGCAGCTTTGGATGGGTGCAATCGAACGGATATACCAGGCAGGGATTAAGAACATTGTGGCCATTCACAGGGGGTTCACCCCTTTTCAGGAGACCAAATACCGGAACTATCCCAACTGGCAGACAGTGATTGAACTAAGAAGGTTGATGCCCGAAGTGCCTGTTATTTGCGATCCGAGCCATATCGCCGGGAAACGTGAATACCTGTATGAGGTTTCTCAGAAGGCATTCGATATGGGTCTGGAAGGTTTAATGCTTGAGTCTCATATTGACCCCACCTGCGCCCTTAGCGATAAGGAACAGCAATTGACTCCTGCCGATCTGGCAAAGCTGCTTGACAAACTGATAATCAGACATCAAAGTGCGGATAATCCCCTGTTTGAAAATAAACTGGAAGTATTGCGTAACCGCATAGACGCGTTGGATACTGAGTTATTGGAAGTGTTGTCATCACGAATGGATATCGTTCGTGAGATAGGAAACTACAAGAAAACGCATAATGTTACCGCTTTACAGATCAACCGCTGGGCCCAATTGATGGATGACAGGGTGAAAATGGCTGAGAAACTCAACCTCAACCGGACTTTTACAAAGATTCTTTTCCAGTTGATCCACGAAGATTCTGTGCGTATGCAGACTGAAATTATGGATGAGGAGAATTAGGGTACAGACTTTTGAGGTATAGAATTTTTAAGTTGGTTGCTTAGATTCCGGAAGCAATGGGAAAAGCGTTCAGCCTTGTGCACGGAATCTCCAGGGCATGCTTATCCAGGGTTCCCCGGCATATTGAATTCCAATTCTGGGGTGTGAGGTGAATTTTACAGGCTGATGTGCATCCTCTATCCAGATCCTCCGGCTTGTGCTTAAAGCCTCCCCATAAAAGGAGCGTTCGAGTTGCAGTATTTTTCCCACTTTTCCCGGACCATAAACGTCGTCCAGACCACGTATAAGAACGGCTGATGCATCGTCGGGTTCACCGGTGACAAAATTGAGCATCCAGTACATTCCATATACAAAATATACATAAACAAGGCCCCCTTCCCGGAACATCACCCCGGTACGGGGAGTGAGGCCTTTGCTGGCATGACAGGCACGGTCTTCCACTCCGCGGTAAGCTTCTGTTTCTGTAATTGAAAAACGGGATATGGTACCATCAGGGAAACATCTCACTAAAGTTTTTCCCAGCAATTCAGGCGCCACTTCAAGAACATCACGCCGGAAAAAATCATCTGTCAATCTCCGAAATTGCATCAAAATGAAAATATTTTACTATAAAGCCAGCAGGCAACGATTAGTTCAATTTAATTCCAGGTTCATTTCCTGCGGTATATTACTGAATTAATCTTTCCGCTGCCCATTAGCCAGATTCCTCCCAAAGCTAAAATTAACAGAATAGAACCGCCAAGAGAAACCCTGTTTCCGGTTTTGAATGAGTCAGGTTCAAAGCGAAATTCAACTTTGTGGTTTCCGGCTGGCAGGATCATAGCCCTCAAAATATAATTGGCCCTGAAATGGGGCTCTTCTTTGCCGTCTACATAGGCCTTCCATCCGTCCCGGTAATAGATTTCAGAGAAAATCGCCAATTGTTCAGCACCTGAATTATATTGGTAGGTGAGGTGATTGGGTTGGTATTCTGTAAGCTGTATGGTTGATGTTGAATCAGCTAAAAAGCGTTTCCCCTCCAGATGCTCAGAAAACCTTTTATCAATTACTGCTGTGGTTAGTGGATTAAGTCCCAGGATAGCTTCAATTTCAGTATCGGCATCGGGCACAATCTCGTAATTACTCACAAACCAGGCATTGCCCATGGCATAGGGGTTCTGAATGGGCGCACTGTTCAGATCATAAATGATATATTTGGTATTCAGCATATTTAGTGTAGTGAGCCCCGAGAATACTTCGGTTTCTGATTGCTCATCCTGTAAACCATTGATCATTTTCTCAATTTCCGGGGTGAAGTGTAGTTCAATCATTTCCTGGTAACGGCGTAGTTTGGCTGCATGATAACCGCCGATATTTTTATGGAAATAGGAAGCCCGTGAATCATTCCAGGGATTTTGAAGAGGCAGTACCCTGTAGCTCAGCTCCGTGTCTTTCATAATTTCAAGGTCGGCAGTTGTTGGCTGAAATGTCGCATTGGCATCTCTTTTAGATAAAAAGTTTTTGCTGTTCAGATATCGTTTGTCAATCGTCCATAAGTCGGCCAGAATAAAAACAGCGAGGGCAATAAAAAAAACCTCGGCTTTGATTTTTTTAAGGTGCCAGAGCAGAAGTCCGCCTGCTGCCAGCACAATAAAAATAAAAGACCGAAAGGCATCTGCCCTCAGCAACGATTGACGGTCGCTTTTAACGGCATCTTTGAGCCAGTCCGGGTATGCACCATCAAAAGGCGCAGAAAAATCTCCTGCCATACCCGGCAGCAGGGCAAACAGCAGCGTTATACCTCCGGTGATGCCAAATGCCCAAATCAAAGCTTTTTCCAGCTCCTTTTTCCCGATCTGACCGGAAAAAATTCGGTGCAATGCCAAAAAGCCCAGCAAAGGAAGTGTATAACCGGCGATCGTCAATGTCATTTCCGGTGCCCTGAACTTGTTGTAAAGTGGCAGGTAATCGAGCAGAAAACTGGTAAGGGGCATCACATATTTTCCCCATGCCAGAACCACCGAAAGGATGGTAGCTGCCACAAGCCACCACTTATCGGCACCCTTAACCACGAACAAGCCTAAGACAAAAAGAAAAATTATAATGGCTCCGGCATAATACGGTCCGCTGGTGAAGGGCTTTTCCCCATGGTACATGATGATCTGGTTAATGATTTGTCGTGGATTTTCAACGCGGTTTTGCTGCAAGGCTTTAAAGCTTTCAGAATTTACGCCGGGATTGGTGGTGTGGCTTCCCCCTTTGAAATTGGGGATCAATAGCGTCATGGTTTCACCAATGCCCTGGCTCCATTGCACAACATAGTCCTTGTCGAGTCCCGATGTTTGATTTTCTGAATTATGGGTAAGTTCAGATTTCGCCCTGATGGTTTTCTTAGAATATTCGTAGCTGGAATAGAGATAGGAAAAGTTGACGGCAACGGCCAGAATTGCACCAACTGCAAGGAAACCGGTAGTTTTAAGGAAATCAGGCAAACGGTTTTCTCTGATGGAAAAAGTAAGCTCTGTTATCCCAAATACGATCAGGGCAAGTAACCCGTAGTAGGTGATTTGCGGGTGACCTGCCATTATCTCGAGCGCCAGTCCCAGGGAGAGCAGAATCGAACCTTTCAGTCGGTTTTGCCGGTAGGCCATCAGGACACCGGCAATGACAATCATCAGATAACCAATTGCGTAGGCTTTTGAATTGTGCCCTGCAGAAATAATGATCAAATGGTAGGAGGAGAAGCCGAATGCCAAAGCACCGGCTATGGATAACCACCGGTTGATCTTCAGGCTGGTTAGAAGAATATAGAACCCGATAAGGTACAAAATCAGCATTGCGGCCGGATGGAAAAGGCCAAGCACTTTTGACTGCACCCAGGTAAAAAGGTTGGCCGAATAAACAACCGATATCATATATCCCGGCATCCCTCCGAACATGGAATTGGTCCAGATGGCTTCTTCTCCGGTTGCTTCGCGGAAATCACTCAGTTCTTTCGACATACCGGCATGGCTCTGAATATCGTGTGTGACCAGTTCTTTCCCCTCCAAAAGCGGAAACATATATGCGTATGCCAGTGCTATAAACAAAACTACCGTTAAGGCATGAAAACCCGCGTTATGCAGAAATGGTTGTTTTCTCATGATGCTGAATATTTTATATCTTTTGTTTCGGGCAAAAATAGGGAATTTATTAGCTTTGAGCCTCAATTATGGGAATCATTATTAAACAATCAGTGCGTGGTGCCTTGTGGTCATACCTGGGAATTGCTGTGGGATACATCAATGTCGGGATCATTATGCCGCAGTTTTTTGATACTGCCCAGATTGGCCTTGTACAGATTTTTATTGCTGTTTCTCTGATATTTTCACAGTTTGCCACGCTTGGGTTCACGAGTGTAATCAACAGGATGTTTCCGGTTTTCCGTAGCGCCCTTAAACAGAACAATGGCTTCCTGTTTCTGGCAATCGCTACCGGAACCGTTGGATTTATCCTGTCGGTCGCAGGGTTTTTCCTGTTAAAACCCTGGATTATTGAGTCCAACATCGAAAAATCGCCTCTTCTGGTCGATTACCTTTATCTGCTTATGCCACTGGTATTTATGCGCCTTTTGTTTATTTTGCTCGACAATTACAACAAGGTGCTTTATGATGCCGTAACCGGAACTTTCTGGCTGGAGTTTGTGCACAAAGTGATTAACTTGATGCTAATCATCGTTTTTGCTTTCGGGTTGATCGATTTCAGGCAATTCTTTTTTGGATATATACTTTCAATGAGCATGCCTGTTTTTCCGGTTATCTATGTTCTGATCCGCAGGAATGAATTTCATCTGCGGCCTGACTGGGAATTTTTAACCCGGCCGGTAAAAAAGGAAGTAGGCACCGTTATGACTTACGGATTTGTAAATGGCCTGGCAGCCATCCTGTTGATGAACGTCGATAAAATTTTTGTAAATCAATTTCTTTCACTCGAGGAAGTCGGAATTTTCGGTGTGTGTGCATTATTTGCCACACTGATAAAAGTACCTTACAATGCCATTTCGAAAATCTCAGTGGGAATTATTGCTGAGGCCTGGAATAGAAACGATATCGCACATATCCAGGAGATATATCAAAAATCGGCACTTAACCAGGCCATTGCCGGAACCCTTATTTTTGTTGGAATACTGGTAAACCTCCATAATATCTTCCAAATATTGCCGCCCGAGTACAGCAGTGGCAAATGGGTACTGGTAATCTATTCTGCAGGTATGCTTCTGGTTACCATTATCGGTCTGGCGGCTACTATCACCGAGACGTCCCGGTTTTACCGGTTTTCAACCTTCTTCCTGTTGATATCGGTGATTGCGCAATTCATCCTGAGTTACATCTTCATTCCCCGCTATGGTATAACCGGAGCTGCCCTGGCCACCTTCAGTGCTTTGTTTATCAATTTTGGATTTCAGGCTCTTTTGCAAAGGGTAACTTTTGGTATAACTGGGTTAAGCATGAGAATCCTTTCAGTACTTTTGACCGGTCTGATTAGTTTCGGAGCAGGTTGGTTGCTGCCCGAAATGTCGTTGATCCCGGATATTATTCTGAGAAGCGGACTGGTTTCGTTGTTGTTTGGTGGCATGATTTACCTATCGGGAATTTCGCCGGAAACCAATAGCCTGATCAATGGGTTTTTTGAAATGCTTCGCAGAAAGAGTTAGTAAAGGCGCATTAAGCTTTTGAGAAAATAAAGAAATCGGCTTTAGAGGTATTGTCCGGATCTGCCGGATCATAAGGATAAATATTATCAATCTTCTCCACCAGCTTCCAATCCTTCCGGTAGTTCTCAATCCAGATGGTAAAATTCCGGTCTTTTTCGTGAAACATCTGGTTTTTGTGGAAGTTGCTTGCATAAATGATCACAAACTTCCCGGCAGCATTAAAGAGGTGGTGCATGTAATTTTCAAATATCACATCCTCAACCAGATGAAATATTACATCGATGGAGAGTGATAGCTCTGCCTTGAAAATTTGTTGGTTGTCGAAAAATGCTTTTGAGTTGTAAAGGAAGAAGCTTTTGGATAGATCGAGGCTGAACTTTTCAGCACAAATTGCAATGGCCGATGGGGATACATCGAACCCGATATAGGCAGGATATTGGGACAAAGATAGCTGGTTCCCATCTCCGCAACCAAATTCAATCACCGACCGGATGTTGTTATCATTAACAAACTTGTTCAATATCTGAGCTTTAAACTCAGCAAGGCGGTTGTAAGATCCGGAACCCGATGTGCCACCTTTTTTGTAGCGTTCTTCCCAGTATTGCACCGATCCGGGAAACGAACCAGGTTGTACGATTTGTTTTACCCTCATTATGAATCGGTTGTAACTGTGTTTTAAGCTCATCTCTGATATTCTTTTATTTGTATTCGATTATTATGAATTGCCGGACAATAGTTTCAGGCAAAAATAGGGAATTTCTTAGCTTTGAGCCTTAATTATGGGAATCCTTAATTAACTGATGTTACTTCCTGATCAAATTAGCAAGAAAACATTCTTACTTTTGCTTTTATTTGAATCACCGATGGGATTGATAAAATCAAATTTCTTAATAAAAGGCTTATGAATAAAAGAGATTATTCTGTAAATCAATTGTTTTACATAATCATTTACAATAATGTTGTCAACTACATACTTCGAAACATCAATAAAATTCTATTGCCTGTTCTTCCAAAGAGAATCAAAATTGCTCCGGCAGGGATAATTGCATTAAAAAATTCTTCCGGGGATAAAATCAAAATAAAAACTAATCAGACAAACTATCTGACATATCTTGTTTACTGGGAAGACCATCTGAATTTTGAGTATTCACGAATTTTTGTTGAGTTGATCAAGAGAGTCGGGACATTTTATGACATAGGTGCCAATATCGGATATTATTCTCTGTTGGCTGCATCTGAAAATAAAGACATACGGGTAGTTGGCTTCGAACCGGCAAATGGCCCTTTTCATTTTCTGAAAGAAAATGTAGCGCTTAACAACTTTCAAAATATTACAATAGAAAACATTGCATTATCCGACAGAAGTGGGATAATTGATTTTTTTGAGATTGCCAATTCAAAATACAAATACCTTAAATACAATCTGGCCGGAGAAAGCAACATGGGCAATAAGTTTGCCGGACGCAGTTTTATTGTCACCAGTGTTAAGGCCTTAACTCTCGATGAGTATGTTCAACGAAACAACGAAGCCTGTATAGATCTGATTAAGATAGATACTGAAGGCACAGAGAATCTGATTCTTGGTAATGCTATCAGAGTTCTTCAACAAATGAAGCCAATAGTAATCTGTGAAACCCTGTTTAATACTATTGAAAACGAACTGGAAACCATTTTCCTGGACCTCGGCTATGAATTCTTTAATCATAATGGATTAGGTCTGGTAAAGGTTAAGAGTATCATTAGAACAGAAGACAACGGAGTCAGAAATTGTTTCTTTGTTCATCCCGGGAAATATCATTTGATCGAAGAATTTGTTATAAACAAGTAGGACCATCCCATTGAGGAGGTGTTTCTATCTGTTCAGATATTTTTTATCAGAGAATTGATTTTATCCGCACGCAGCTTCTTGTCAAAAAGATCCAGTATTCTGCGTGCATTTGAATCCATTGTGGTTTGATCCTCGGAAAACATGATTTTTATTTTATCAGCAATCTCTTCCGGGTTTCTCCTGACAATATATCTCTGATCTCCTACTACTTCCGGCATACCACCTTCGTGAGTTACAACAGGTATACAGCCATGAAGTATCGCCTCAGCCAGGGCTATTCCAAATGATTCGGACCGGGACAGCTGGCAGTATATTTTTGACTGGGAATAATAAGCAGCCAGCTCATCGTGTTGTAATGGGGGAATTGCAACTACATTGGAGGGAAAAGTCTCGTATATATGACTTAGCTTGTCCGTATTAAGACCTATTATTAAAAATGTTATTTGTGGGAGTAACATGGCTGTATCAACATATAGATCAATTCCTTTTAAATAATAAGTACGTTTAGAATCAATCAGGGCAACAGTGAGCACGAACTTCCTTTCAGGATTTTTCAGATTCTGACGCAAAGGTTTGATCACACAGTTATATACCAATTGAGCGTTCTTCCTTCGGGTTATGGCTTTCACCTTTCTCAATACATTGGTGGAGACGGGCAGGTTTAATGTGCTATGCTTCATTGACCATGCTGCGGCAAATCCTCTGGGACCGGAACAGAAAACTCCGTAACCCAGTTCCGGTATCCGGCACACATCATAGCCTCCAATTACGACAAGGCTTTTCCTTTGGGTAAGTTTTGCGAACAGTACAGGCAGTAATGAATGCTGATCGGCAAACCAGATGAAAAGTGTATCGTATCTCCAGATGTGGAGGATCAGGAAAAGGAATTGCCTCGCAAGTTCCGTGAAGACCTTAACGACCCCTTTTGCAGGCCTGAAGTGGTAGGTTGTTACGTCATATTCCGCGGAAAGAATTTCATAGTCTGTTCTGACAAAAACCGACCAGGAGGGATATATGAGCAATACTCTTTTCCGTTGCATTTAGTGTCGAAAATTTCATGGATTGAAAGCCCTAAAAATAACTAATTTTGACGGATTGAACAGATTTTGAAAATAATGCAAAAAATAGTCACCATCGTAGGCGCAAGGCCTCAGTTCGTAAAGGCATCTGCACTGAGCAGGGCGCTTCAGGAGGAAGGGGTTGAAGAATTGCTTGTTCACACCGGACAGCATTTCGACGATAACATGGCCGATATTTTCTTTCGGCAGATGGATATTCCGGAACCCCGGTATAACCTGGGGATCCACTCCTTAACACATGGTGCCATGACTGGCAGGATGCTGGAGGAAATTGAAAAGGTGCTCCTGATTGAAAAACCTTCGGCAGTGGTCGTATACGGAGATACCAATTCTACCCTTGCCGGAGCCCTGGCTGCTGCCAAGCTTCATATCCCGGTGGCGCATGTTGAGGCGGGCCTGCGCAGTTTTAACATGAATATGCCCGAAGAGATTAACCGGATCCTGACCGACAGGATTTCAACCTGTCTTTTTTGTCCGACAGATACCGCCATGGCCAACCTGAAACTTGAAGGTTTTGACAATTTCCCGTCCCAGATAATTCTCAGTGGGGATGTTATGTACGACGTGGCGCTTTTTTACAGCCGGTTTTCTTCTGAGAAAAGTGATATCCTACGGCAATTGCGATTAAATCAGGATCCGTAT
>CAYMXK010000146.1:4430-10432 GCA_964393915.1 uncultured Prolixibacteraceae bacterium | reverse complement strand
GACCCTTCGGTGGAAGAAGCATATATGGCAAGTGTCATCAAGTCAAACCCCAATGTACCTCCCATCGAAAGAGTCGAACGTTTTGCATTTTATGAACGGACCCGTTCTGCATTTGCAGTTGTAATGACCGGAGAAACAGCCAAATACGGAAATATTATCCTGAAAAAGGGCGTTACGCCTGTTGTCTGAGCTTTCGATTATTGATTAGAAGGAGGTAAATGGGAGTCAACGGTGAAAATAATTACAGAATCAGAGGAAGGTTCTGAGTATCTCCAGGGTGCTCCTGACCAGAGTTGCAGATAAAGGACCGGAGACCCCCTCCTCGAAAAGAAGAGGCGGAAACCCTTAAGGACTATTCCAGGCTTGAACAAGGAAGCAGAAGTGCGGCAAAAGAGAATGTCATTCCGGGTTCAGCATTTAAAAAAACATGCAAAATAGTATGCAGGAAACTCATTACAAATCTTAGAAACAGCTAATTTTGCATAAGAACAGCTTAAAAAAATATCAAAATGAAACGAGCATGATCCACCGGCCGGCGGAATATAAACTAAGATTATTAATACCGATAGTTTCCGGGACATGCGAGTCATATCTTATAGCTTAAAAATAAACAATTTTAATAAAATGAAGACACCTATTTCAATTATGATTGCAATTGCTACTTTACTGGTCTCCTGCGGCAAGGCTCCTCAGCCTCAACTCCCTTTGATTGATGCTGCCACCTTTGGCGGTGAACTCCACGGAAAAAGGGTGGAACTATTTACCCTGAAGAACGCCAATGGTTTGGTAACCCAAATCACCAATTACGGCGGCAGAGTGGTCAATCTTTTTGTTCCCGGAAAAGACGGAAGTTTTGAAGATATTGTCCTTGGCTATTCTGACTTACAGGGTTACCTGAACTCCAACGAGATATATTACGGCACGCTGATCGGCCGTTATGGAAATCGCATTGCCAAAGGTCAGTTTCTCCTGAACGATTCCATTTATACCCTGGCCACCAACAATGGACCAAACCATCTGCATGGTGGTGTTAACGGATACAACAATGTGGTTTGGGATGCCGTTCTACAGGACGACAGAACCCTCCTGCTCAGTTATCTTTCAGCAGACGGGGAGGAAGGGTACCCGGGAAATCTCCAGGTTAATGTAACCTACGAACTCACCGACACCAATGAATTAAAAATTCAGTATTGGGCAACCACCGATAAACCAACCCATGTAAACCTGACCCACCACTCATTTTTTAATCTCAAGGGGGCGGGTAACGGAGATATAAACGATCACCTCCTGCAACTCAATGCGGGGTTTTACACTCCTGTTGATGATGGATTGATCCCAACCGGCGAAATTGCATCTGTTGAAGGAACTCCCTTTGATTTCAGGAATCTGACTGTCATAGGAGACCGGGTGAACGGAGATCACCAGCAGCTCGCTTACGGATTGGGCTACGACCACAACTGGATATTGACAGCTGCCAGTGAAGGTCTCACATTTGCCGCAAAAGTACTGGAACCTGTCAGTGGGCGCACCATGGAAGTATATACCAATGAACCTTCGATACAATTCTACGGTGGCAACTTCCTGAATGGCAGCGATACCGGCAAATATGGAAAAGTTTACGCCTACCGTGGTGCCCTCTGCCTCGAAACACAACATTATCCCGACAGCCCCAATCAGCCGGCTTTCCCCTCCACCCTGCTGAATCCGGGCGAAGAATACTATTCGGTATGTGTATATAAGTTTGGAGTTGAGTAGCTTCAAACAGACATATAAGGGTTTTTTCACAAGGAAATAACCTGGCAGGAAGCAGGCAGTAGACCGTCCCCGGAAAAACAGGGACGGTCTACTGATAGTTACCATCCAATACCCTGCTAAATAGTTGCCATTATGAACTTTCCGGCAACCATCTCCGGTACCGGAAATATTCTTAAAGCCTTAAGAAATAGCCGAGGCGTTGGCACCATTTCATTCCCTTCACTCATGGCCGCATTCCGGTCACCTTGAGAATTTTCGGCACTGATAGCTGATAAATTCCTATATTTGTGCATTTTTTAAATACAGGTATAAACGAACATTCCAATATGTCAGTTAAGTTCAAGGAATACAAGCAGTTAGACTTATCTCAGATCAATAAAGACATCAGGAGAAGGTGGGAAGAGGACGATACTTTTCACAAGAGCATCTATACCCGCGAAGGACACTCAAAGTATGTGTTTTATGAAGGTCCACCCTCGGCCAATGGAATGCCGGGAATTCACCATGTTATGTCCCGCGCAATCAAGGATATTTTCTGTCGATATAAAACCATGACCGGGTTCAGGGTTTACCGTAAAGCGGGCTGGGATACCCATGGACTGCCTATTGAACTGAGCGTTGAAAAGTCACTCAACATCTCTAAAGAAGATATCGGGACGAAAATATCCGTCGAAGATTACAACAAGGCCTGCCGTGTGGAGGTAATGAAATTTACGCGTGAATGGGAGGAACTTACCCGCCAGATGGGTTATTGGGTAAACATGGACGACCCATACGTAACCTACGACAGCCGCTATATTGAAACCCTGTGGTGGTTGTTAAAACAAATCTACAACAAAGGCCTTCTCTATAAAGGCTATACCATTCAGCCTTATTCTCCGGCTGCAGGAACCGGCCTCAGCTCACACGAGCTCAACCAGCCGGGTTGCTATCGTGATGTGAAAGACACCACCGTAGTGGCTCAGTTCAAGGCCATCCGTAATGAAGCGTCTGAATTTCTTTACGAAAACACGGACACCGAACTCTATTTTCTGGCCTGGACCACCACCCCATGGACCCTTCCGTCGAATACTGCACTTTGCGTGGGACCCAATATTACCTACGTGAAAGTCCGTACCTTCAATCCCTATTCAGGCCTACCTGTTACGTTGATACTTGCCAAGGAGTTGCTTAACGTTTACTTTGACCCGAAAAATATCGGACGTGACCTGGCAAATTATATACATGGCGATAAGAAAATCCCCTTTGAAGTTTTCGATGAATATTCCGGAAGTCAGCTGGCAGGTGTTCATTATGAACAGCTGATCGAATGGGTGAAACCACGAGGTGAGGCTTTCAGGGTAATCACCGGCGATTTCGTTACCACAGAAGACGGGACTGGGATCGTACACATTGCTCCCACTTTTGGCGCCGACGATGACCGGGCGGCCCGACAAAACGGTATTGTTCCCCTCATCGTAATCGACAGAGAAGGCAAGAATCAGCCACTGGTCGATAAAAAAGGCCGGTTTTACCAGATCGAAGATCTTGACAGCAGTTTTGCCAGCCAATTTGTAATTTCGGAGAAGTACCACCATTTTGCCGGCAAATATGTAAAGAATGAATACGATGAGAGCCTTGCCGGACAGGAAACTACCACCGACGTGGACATTGCGGTGATGCTGAAACAGGAAAACAAAGCTTTCAAAGTTGAAAAATATGTTCACAGCTACCCGCATTGCTGGCGAACCGATAAACCTGTACTTTACTACCCTCTCGATTCATGGTTCATACGCACCACAGCGGTAAAGGACAAAATGATTGAATTGAACAACACCATCAACTGGAAACCCAAATCCACCGGTACCGGCCGTTTTGGCAACTGGCTTGAGAACCTGGTCGACTGGAACCTGAGCCGTTCAAGGTTCTGGGGAACCCCACTGCCCATTTGGCGTACAGAGGATGGTTCGGAAGAAATATGTATCGGATCGGCCGAAGAGCTGATCATTGAAATCAATACAGCCGTTGCGGCGGGCGTCATGGAGAAAAATCCATTCGGGGACTTTCAGGTTGGGGTGAATACTAAAGAGAACTACGAGAAAATTGATTTCCATAAACCCTATGTGGATAATATCATTTTGGTTTCGAAGACAGGCAAAAAGATGTTTCGCGAACCCGATCTGATCGATGTCTGGTTTGACTCTGGCGCAATGCCTTATGCACAGTGGCACTATCCATTTGAGAGAGGGGACGGATCATTGCCCTTCCCTGCTGACTTCATTGCTGAAGGAGTTGACCAGACCCGGGGATGGTTCTTTACGCTGCATGCCATAGCCACTATGATCGACGAATCGGTTTCTTTCAGGAATATTATTTCCAATGGACTGTTGCTTGACAAAAACGGCAACAAAATGTCCAAACGGCTGGGCAACGCCGTAGATCCGTTCGAAACCATTGAGAAATATGGATCGGACCCTCTGCGCTGGTATTTGATCACCAACTCGCAGCCCTGGGACAACCTCAAATTTGATATTGAAGGCATTGACGAAGTGAGGCGCAAGTTCTTCGGAACCCTTTACAATACCTACAACTTCTTTGCGCTGTATGCCAATGTGGATAATTTCGCCTACGGCGAACCGGAAGTTCCGGTAGATGAACGTCCTGAGCTTGACCGCTGGGTAATTTCACTGCTGAATACATTGATCAGCGAGGTGGCCGAAAGCTATGAAAACTATGAACCCACCCGTGCGGGGCGTGCCATTTCCGAATTTGTGTCTGAGAACCTGAGCAACTGGTTTGTGCGCCTTAGCCGCAAACGTTTCTGGGGTGGCGAATATGACCAGGATAAAGTCTCGGCATACCAGACCCTTTATACCTGTCTGGCCACAGTGTCAAAACTGATGGCTCCCATTGCGCCCTTCTACGCAGATCAGCTATATACCGACCTCAATAAAACCACCGGAAAAGAGCCTGACCAAAGTGTACACCTGGCCGATTTTCCAGGATACGATGCTTCACTTATTGACAGGGAGCTGGAAGAAAAAATGGCTATCGCCCAAAAAGCCTCATCGATGATTCTTGCACTGCGGCGCAAGGAAAAGATCAAGGTGCGCCAGCCATTGGCAAAAATTCTGGTTCCTGTGCTCAATCCCCATTTCAAGGAGCACTTCGAGGCAGTTAAAAATGTTATCCTCACCGAGGTTAATGTCAGGGAGGTGGAATATTTGTCGGATGCTACAGGCATTATCTCGAAAAAAATCAAACCCAACTTCAAAACGCTGGGCCCGAAATATGGTAAACTGATGAAAGAGATCAGTAATGTCGTCAACGGATTTTCTCAGCAGGACATTGGTGCAATGGAAAGGGAAGGCAGTTACTCCATAACTATTGCAGGCCAGGAAATTTCACTTTCGATGGAGGACGTGGAGATCCTTACCGAAGATATTCCCGGTTGGCTGGTGGCTACCGAAGGCAATCTGACCATTGCACTCGATATCAACATCACCCCTGAATTGAAGCTGGAAGGAATTGCCAGAGAATTCATCAACAAAATACAAAACATCCGCAAAGAGAGCGGATTTGAGGTAACCGACAGGATTGTCCTGAAAATTAACCGGCACCAACAGCTAAATGAGGCAGTTGAAAAACATGCAGCCTACATCAGTGCACAAACCTTGGCAGCCAGGCTCGAAATGGTTGACGACCTTGATGCAGAGTCGGCTAAATGCGTTGAAATTGATGCCGGAGTGGAAACTTTAATATCAGTTGAAAAAATCCTTCAACCTTAAACGTGAATATGTGTTAAAGCCCTACAAAGGGTTAATATTTTTTCTATATTTAAACTGGATTGCGAAAGCGTCTTTACGATTAAAAATTAAAATGAGATGGCAGAAAAAAACAGATATTCTGATGCCGAACTTCAGGAGTTCAAGGAACTGATTCTGAAAAAACTTGGCAAAGCACAAAAGGATTATGAGATGTATAAAAGCTCAATCACACATGGGGACGGCAACGACACCATGGATACTTCTCCTACATTCAAAGTGCTCGAAGAGGGTGCAGCAACCTTATCGAAAGAGGAAGCCGGAAAACTGGCTCAGCGTCAGCTGAAGTTTATCCAGTACCTCCAGGCCGCTTTGATCCGGATTGAAAATAAAACCTTCGGGATCTGCAGGGAAACTGGCAAACTTATATCCAAAGAACGGCTAAGGGCAGTGCCTCATGCTACGCTTTGTATAGATGCAAAGAAAAACCAAAAGTAATTTTGG
>CAYMXK010000146.1:0-4330 GCA_964393915.1 uncultured Prolixibacteraceae bacterium | reverse complement strand
TATCCTGGGCAATTGGTTTATCATCCATTTTGTAGAAAACAACGGGATGGCCTTTGGCTTTGAATTTGCCGGCAAATATGGAAAAATGTTTCTCAGTATTTTTCGTATTATTGCCGTAACAGTTATTGGATGGTATCTTTACCGGCTTATAAAAAAGGAGGAATCGACCGGATTTTTAATCTGTGTTGCCCTTATTTTCACAGGGGCACTGGGAAATATCATCGACAGCGCATTTTACGGAATGATCTTCGATCACAGCTATGGCCAGGTTTCAGCATTTCTGCCTGAAGGCGGGGGCTACAGCAGTTTCCTTCATGGCAAAGTGGTCGATCTGTTTTATTTCCCTGTCTTAACCGGAACCTATCCCGATTGGTTTCCATTCTGGGCCGGCAATGACTTTATCTTTTTCAGGCCTGTGTTCAATGTTGCGGATTCATCGATAACTATCGGAATATTTGTTATCCTGATTTTCTACCGGAACCATTTCGATAATAAGGAAAAAGAGGAGATAGCAGAAGCTGAACCTGCGGGCGATGTAAATCCAAATTTTACACCGGAACCCTCTGAAAAAGAAGAAAATGGATAACAGGTTAAGAATCTACAACTCTCTTACCCGAACAAAAGAGCTTTTTCAGCCACTCGTTCCCGGTAAGGCAGGTTTATATGTATGTGGACCTACTGTATACAGCAATGCTCATCTGGGACATGCACGCCCGGCCATAACATTTGATATTCTTTACCGGTACCTGATGCATCTGGGATACAAGGTGAGATATGTTCGAAATATAACCGATGTAGGCCATCTCGAAAACGAACTTGAAGATTCAGGTGAAGATAAAATCTCAAAAAAAGCCCGGCTTGAGCAAATCGAACCAATGGAAGTTGTTCAGAAATACATGAACACCTTTCATAAGAACATGGCTGACCTTAATACCCTGCAACCATCGATCGAGCCCCGCGCAAGCGGACATATCATCGAACAGCAGGTTATGATTGAACAGATCCTTAAGAATGGATTTGCCTATGAAACCAATGGTTCTGTTTATTTTGACGTTGAAAAGTACAACAGGCAGCACAACTATGGCAAGCTTTCGGGGCGAAACCTCGATGATATCCTCCATAATTCACGCCAGCTCGAAGGCCAGGAGGAAAAAAAGAACCCCTTCGATTTCGCTCTCTGGAAGAAAGCCAGTCCGGAACATATCATGCAGTGGCCTTCTGCCTGGAGCAAAGGTTTCCCGGGATGGCACCTCGAATGTTCGGCCATGAGCACCAAATACCTGGGTGATAATTTCGACATACACGGTGGGGGTATGGACTTACAATTCCCGCATCATGAGTGTGAAATTGCCCAATCTACGGCAGCCCTGGGCCATGAATCGGTCCAATACTGGATGCACAACAACATGATCACCATCAACGGACAAAAAATGGCACGGTCACTGGGGAATTTCATTACCCTTGACGAACTCTTCAGCGGCAGCCATCCATTATTGCTGCAGGCATACTCACCCATGACCATCCGTTTCTTTATACTTCAGGCACATTACAGAAGCACCGTCGATTTTTCCAATGAGGCTTTACAGGCAGCAGAGAAAGGGCTCGGCAGGCTCATGAAAGCAATTGAACTGCTTCCAGGATTGAAATCTTCTGCCAACTCATCGGTCAATGTTTCACAACTTGAAGAGAATTGCTACGCTGCGATCAATGATGACCTGAACACACCCATTGCCATTGCCCATTTATTCGACGGGGTCAGAATGATTAACAGCATCAATGACAATACTGCCACCATCAGCAGCGATGACCTTTCCCGGCTTTCATCCTTGTACCATAAATTTGTATTTGAGATTTTGGGCCTTAAGAGTGATGCCGCGGCTACTGGAAAAAGCGATGAATTGCTGAAAAAGGTGGTCGGTCTGGTGCTTCAGCTTCGCCAGGAAGCGAAAAACAATAAGGATTGGGCAACATCCGACCGGATCAGGAATGAATTGGGGCAAATTGGCATCCAGGTGAAAGACAGGAAGGATGGATTTGACTGGGAACCCATTTAGAGGATAAAAAATTGAAGAATTAGAATATGTTTTCAGGAATAGTAGAAGGTACGGCAAAGGTTGTCGAAATAGTAAAAGAGCAGGAAAATGTACATTTCACGCTGCAATGGAACCTTGCCAACGAATTAAAGGTAGACCAGAGTCTTTCTCACAACGGTGTCTGCCTGACCGTGGTAGCTGTCAATAAAGACAACAACACCTACAGGGTTACGGCCATAAAGGAAACGTTGCTCAAGTCTAACTTAGGTTTGCTGGAAACGGGATCGGAAGTAAACCTTGAGCGAAGTATGCCCATGAACGGGAGACTTGATGGCCATATCGTACAGGGACATGTTGATCAGACCGCTGAGTGCACTAAAGTGGAAGAAGCTGATGGAAGCTGGTATTACACGTTCGAATACGTTTTTGACAAGGAAAAAGCCCGTCAGGGTTACATGACCGTTGAAAAAGGTTCTGTTACCATAAATGGAGTCAGCCTGACAGTTGTAAACTCGAAAGACAATTCATTCCAGGTAGCCATCATTCCCTATACCTGGGAGGTGACCAATTTTCACTCTTTTAAAGTCGGCACTGTGGTCAACCTTGAATTTGACATTATCGGGAAATACCTCAGCAAGCTGATGAGATACCAGTAAAGTAAACATTTTGATTTATGCGGTGTTTCAGAAAATAAAAACCATGCATAAAACCGCTTTAATAACCGGAGGAGCCAAACGTATCGGAAAAGCCATTGCTCTTCACCTGGCAGAGGCAGGCTGGAATGTTGCCATACATTACAACCGTTCAGATGAATCAGCCAAAGAACTGGCCCGATTTCTGAAAAAAAATCATCCTGTCCAGCGTTTTGAGACATTTGGAAGTGACCTGATGTCGGATGCAGAAACGCAAAATCTTTTGCCTACGGTAATTGAAAATATGGGACCCCCCTCCCTGCTGATAAACAATGCTTCCGTTTTTGAACCAAAGCCCTTAAAAGATACCTCTGTAGATTTTTTTGATGAACAGATGACTGTCAATTTCAAGGCGCCGTTTATCCTTTCACGTGATTTTGCCAACTTATGTGGTGAAGGTATTATTATCAATTTTGCAGATACCCGCATCACCAACAACAAATCGAACTTTGCAGCCTATACCCTGGCGAAAAAAGCTATATGGGAATTGACAAAAATGGCCGCCTTTGAATTCGGTCCCCGGATCAGGGTAAATGCCATTGCTCCGGGTCTCACGCTGGCTCCGGCAGAGAAGGGTGAGGATTATCTCCGGAAACTTTCCAAACATATCCCAATGCAACGCCCCGGAGGGCTGGAGCCAATCCTGAAAAGCCTGGATTATATCCTGAATAATGATTACCTTACCGGTCAACTCCTCTTCTGTGACGGCGGGGAGAATATTGGCTATGTTGGTTAATCCTTTGCAGAAGGTGTTATCCGACAAAATAGTATAGGATCAGGATTAATTTGTATATTGTAACAACAAACCAAAACCAGATCGGCATGGCAGTAATCAGAGTTAAAGATCTACTAATCAGAACATACATCGGGTTCAATCCAGATGAACTGATCAACAAACAGGATGTGTTAATTAACCTGGAGATAGAAGTTGATGTTCCCCGGATCGCCCTTGAGACCGATGAACCTGAGGGGATTTACGACTATAAAAAAGTAACCAAGCGAATTATCAATTTTGTACAGGAAGGACGTTTTAAACTACTGGAAGTTCTCACCCGGAAGCTGCTCGACATGATTATGGAAGATCCCCTTGTGCAACGCGCCAGGGTGGAAGTCGACAAACCTCATGCTCTGAGATTTGCTGAATCGGTATCGCTTGAAATGGAAGACAAAAGAGAAAAATGAAAGTTAACAGCGCAATAATCTCAATTGGATCAAATATCGACGCGGAAGCTAATATTGCGAAAATGATCACTTATCTGGAAGAAAAAGTAAAAATAGTGAAGGTTACACCCCTGATAAAGACCAAACCTATCGGAATAGAAAACCAACCCGACTTTACCAATGGAGCAGTCAAAATTGAAACCTTGCTTCCAAAAGAGAACCTTAATCTCCTCTTAAAATCACTCGAAGACCAACTTGGCCGCGACAGGACTGCTGCAAAATTCGGCCCCCGCACCATAGATCTCGATATTGTGGTTTGGAATGGCGAGATTGTGGATAACGACTATTATACGCGGGATTTTTTGAAGAATTCGGTGGATGAATTGATATAAAAAAAAGGCAGCTTTCAAAAAAGCTGCCTCAAAGCCATGAAAACAATTAAAC
>CAYMXK010000145.1:6166-10464 GCA_964393915.1 uncultured Prolixibacteraceae bacterium | reverse complement strand
ACTTCTTCTCCATTGAAATATCGGGTTATACAAAATATAATTTCTTATTTTTTTTCAGAAATAATGTCCCTTTTAGAATGTAATTTACTCTTATTGGTGTTTCAAAATCAATTTTGATGTTTAACGAGCAACAATTTATAGATAATCCTTTGTTCCAGAAATGGGTTTTCAACCCTGACATTTCTATTATCAGGTATTGGGAAGAATATCTGGAGGAGCATCCCGATGACCGGAAAAAGATATTGGCATTAAAAAATCACCTTGCTCCTTTCCAAATCAAATCAGAGAAGTTAACAACTGAAGAATCTATTGGATTATCAAACAGGATACTTCACAGTATTAATATCAGTACAAAAACCAAAAAGGAAAAAGGAAATTTTAAAATGATGCTGGGTTATGCGGCCGTAGGTTTGATATTTTTTGCATTGGGCGGACTGGCAGTTTATCTCTTATTCGATAAGGATGATATTCTCAAAAATTTGGCTGTTGAAATTCAACAACTTCCTGCAACACTGAACGAACCATCATTGGTATTGAGCGATGGCAGCCAGGTGCTTCTCAAAAATCAGGAATCTAATATTGACTATACCCGTAGCGGTGAAATTCTGATTAACAACGATTCGATAATTAAGCCCCAACGCGGTAACGGTGTAATCAACCAATTAATAATTCCTTATGGCAACCGGTCGAAAGTTGTTCTTGCCGATAATACAACGGTATGGGTTAATGCGGGCAGCAGGTTACTATATCCGGCAGAATTCAATGGAAATAAGAGGGAAGTGGTGCTTTTTGGCGAGGCATTTTTTGATGTCTCAAAAGATGACTCAAAACCATTTATTGTAAAAACCGGCTCACTCGAAGTAAAAGTTTTAGGCACTCAATTCAATATAACGGCCTACCCCGATGATAATATTATTCAGACTGTGCTGACAGAAGGGAGTGTATCCATTAAAAGGAAAGGTGCACACTTTTTCGAAAACGATCTGGTTTTACAACCCAATCAGTTGGCTTCGTTTAATAAAACCACCAACGAATCGAAGGTCTATGATGTTGATACTGAATATTACACTATCTGGACAAAAGGCCTTCTCAGTTTTAAGGATATAGACTTGAACCGTATAACGAAAAGACTTGAGAGGTTTTACAATACCACCTTTAAATATGAAGATCCGTTAAAAGGATGTATCAAGGTAACAGGTAAACTCGATTTAAACCAAAATCAGGAAGAAGTAATGGAGTACCTGGCCAAAGCGTCGGGTATTTCTTTTCAAAAAGTTAATAATCAACATTATATAATCGAATAAACAAAAAAGAACCGGAAAATGGTGACACATTTCCCGGTTTTTACAATACCATTTCAATAAAACAGTATTACAAATTTAAACATGTCGAATGTATGAAAAAAAAATGGCTAACTGGCTTTCCTGACAGGGAAAGACAAAAAAAAGTATGGAGAATTATGCGATTAACCGTATTAATGCTTATCGGGTTTATCCTCACAGTATCGGCGAACAGCTATTCGCAGGTAACAAAGATGGATGTAAGACTTGTTAACTCTACTATTGGCGATGTTCTCACATATATTGAGGAAAACAGCGAATTTGTTTTTCTCTACAGGAGTGACGACCTAAACACATCTAATCGGGTAAACATAAACCTTAAGGATGCTACAATCTTTCAGATTCTGAATGAAGCATTAAAAGAGGAAAAGGTGGCCTATGATGTTTATGAGAGGCAAGTGGTTATAAGGAAATCTGAACCTGTACCATCTTTTGCTCAGCAGGATCAAAGGACTGTAACAGGTATAGTTACAGCTACAAATGGAGATCCTCTTCCTGGAGCTTCTGTTGTGGTAAAAGGAACGATGACCGGCACTGTTACAGATATTGATGGCAGGTTTATCTTAAATGTTTCTTCTTCGGTTAGGTCTCTCGTCATTTCGTATGTGGGAATGGTACAACAGGAAATATCTATTGATGGCCGCAATCAGATTATTGTTGTGCTGGAGGATGAATCAATCGGATTGGGCGAAGTTGTAGCAATCGGTTATGGATCGGTGCGGAAGAGTGATCTCACAGGTGCAGTATCACGAATAGGTGCAGATGATATTCAACAAGGTTCACCCGTTTCATTAGAAACCGCTTTGCAGGGACGTGCTGCAGGTGTCCTGGTTACGCAAGCATCATCTGCTCCGGGTGGAGGAATTTCTGTCCGAATCAGGGGTGGTAACTCAATACAGGGTGGCAATGAACCTTTGTATGTTATTGACGGGGTTCCTGTTTATAGTAACAACAATGAGGTTAATCCCGGCGGAGGTCAGTTTAATGAATTACGTACATCCCCGAATGCATTGGCATCACTAAATCCAAGCGATATTGAATCCATTGAAGTCCTGAAGGATGCAAGTGCCACAGCTATTTACGGATCGCGTGGTGCCAACGGAGTTGTTTTAATTACCACAAAACGCGGGCAGGCCGGACAGGCACGATTTGAGTTTGACACCTACCGCGGCATTCAGAATATTACAAAAAGGTTCGATGTACTTAACGCTTCCGATCTGATGAGATGGGCTAACGAAGGTGCCGTAAATGGTGGACAAACGGCTCCATTCAGCAATGAGCAGATAGCAAATCCAAAGTACAACACCGATTGGCAAAGTGAAGTTCTGCAGTCAGATGCACCGGTTTCAAATTACCAGTTATCAGTAACGGGAGGTGCTAACAGTATAATTTATTCCATTTCAGGAAATTACTATAGCCAGGACGGTATAATTAAAAAATCGGGGTTCGATCGTTACTCATTGCGCATGAACTTGGAATCACAGGTGAAGGATTGGATAAAAGTTGGAAATAGCATGGCGTTCTCAAGGACAATAAACAACCAGGCTTTTGAAGGAGGTTCAGGCAATGCCAATTCAAGTGCTTTATTCTCAGCCCTTGCATTTATACCCATGTTACCAGTTTACAATGAAACAACCGGAAATTATTCACGCCGCGAAGATGCAATTGTACCGGGGTATAGCCCTTATAACCGTTTGAATCCGGTTCATTTGTTAAATGAGATGACCGACCAGACTACAGCCGACCGCACCCTGGGCAATATGTTTGTGGAGCTTCAGCCGGCAAAGGGTTTGTCTTTTCGTTCAATTGTTGGTTTTGATCTGGATGCAAGGGAACGTGATTACTATTTTTCGAACAACAAAGATCCTTTCAATAGAAAAGGAAGCGCCTCCATCGGATATACAAAAGCGTTGAGTTTACTGAATACCAATATGCTGACCTATGAAAAAAGTGTAGGATTTCACCGACTTACAGCATTGGGGGTGTATGAGCTGCAAAAACGTACTGTTCAGAGAAGCGGAATGTCAAACAGTATCTTCGACAATGATATCACAATGTTTCACGATATTGCTGCAGGAACACAAAATGGTGGTCCAGGGGTATATTCAAATTATACAGAATGGACAATGGCATCCTGGCTGGGAAGATTGAATTATGTATTCAATGACAAATACTTGCTGACATTATCAGCGCGTGCCGACGGCTCATCGAAATTCGGGAAAGACAATAAATGGGGTTTTTTCCCATCAGCTGCAGTTGCCTGGAAGATGAGTGAAGAAGATTTTATCAAATCACTTAATCTGTTCAGCACCCTTAAGCTCAGAGCTAGTGCCGGAGGTACAGGAAACCAGGAAATCGGCGTCAACCAGTCAATTACCCGCTATTCAAGAGGGAAATACACATTTGGCGGACAGGAGGTTAATGCCTACATGCCTATTGTAGGAAATTCAACCCTCAAATGGGAAACCACCAACCAGTACGACGTGGGTGCAGATATGGGATTTCTGAGCGAGCGCATAAGCGTCACATTTGACCTTTACTACAAAAAAACCTTTGATTTACTGATGACTTATAACATTCCCACCGAACTGGGTTACGGCTCAACAACCGGTAACGTAGGAACACTCGAAAACAAGGGTATTGAATTTTCAATCGGAGGATGGGTAGTCGACACCAAAGACTTTAAATGGAGAACCGATATTACTTATGCAGCCAATAGAAATAAGGTCCTCGATTTGGGGACTTCGACCCAGATCAGAGGGGCAAGGTTCAGTTACGATTACGGAGATGCATTTAACTCCGGTAACATGGTTAGAGTAGGCTATCCGGTCGGATCGTTCTTTGGACTGTTGACCGATGGGATTTATAAGACTCAGGAAGAGGTAAACAATAATACATTGCTTTATGCTGGTAATGTTATACCCGATATTGGCTCTGCAAGGTATAAAGATGTTTCTG
>CAYMXK010000145.1:0-6156 GCA_964393915.1 uncultured Prolixibacteraceae bacterium | reverse complement strand
ACTGAGCCACAATAGCAGAAACCCTCCTCCATATTGTGATTTCAAAGTTTTTATTTTGTTTCTTGAAACTTTTATTAAAAGGGTATTACCAGCAAACTTCTTTCCATCTTTGATCAAAACGACCGGGTAATTCTTGGTAGTCCGCATCCAAAATTCGTTTACGGATGGAACAATAGTTTTAGCTGGAAATTCATTGAACTTTCGGCATTCTTTCAGGGAGTTTACGGAAATAAAGTGCTGAATTTGAACCGTCGCGACTTATTTGATGAAATGTCCCAGCACAATATATCACAAGACAGATTTGATAATGCATGGAGGCCTGAAAATCCGGATGCAAAATATCCGAAAGCTAATGCCCGGATTGGTATCGTTCAGAGAATCCCGTCTGGTGTTTACAGTGACTTCTTTATTGAAGACGGCAGTTATCTAAGGCTAAAAAACCTTCGATTAACGGTCAATGTACCAAGTCAGACACTTAAAGAAAAAGGAATGGCTGCAAGAATCTATCTTTCCGGACAGAATCTATTCACATTAACCAATTACCTGGGCTATAATCCTGAAGTTAACCAGCAGGGACAGAGCAATATCAATCAGGGAGTTGATATGGGGTCCTATCCGCTGGCCAAAACATACATGGCAGGAATTAACTTAACATTTTAATTCATAATTAATTTTGTATCGTGATGAAGACAAAAATAACCACAACGATTATCATCTTACTGATGATGTTCAGCAGTTGCCATGAGGAATTTCTTCAGGATAAGGCATACAGCATAATCACCGAAGACAATTATTTCAAAACATCTAGTGATGCGCTTACTGCATTGAACGGGGTTTACCGGGCTTTGACTGAATCAAATATGTACCAGAGAGATTTGCTTATGCTGAATGAATACACCAGCGAATGCGTAACCACACGTCTTAATGTTGGGGACGCATATAGCCGGTGGGATACCTGGAATTTTGAAGTCGGACATTTCAGTGGAATATATTCGGGACATTACCGCTTGATTGAGCGGGCCAACCAGGTGATTACCAATGTTCCAAAATGCGAAATGCTTGAAAGTTTAAAGCAGAGAGTAATTGGAGAAGCAACTTTTCTCCGGTCATTAGCCTATTTTAATCTGGTTCGAATATATGGGGGCGTACCTCTTAAGCTTACCCCGACAACCGATTTCAGCAAGCTGTCTTTCCCGCGAGCAACAGCTGCAGAAGTATATGACCAAATAATTAAGGATCTTACATGGGTTTATGAATCGGCAGGAATTCCAAAAACAAGTGCCTATGGGGCCAGTGATAAAGGAAGAGTTAGCAAAAGTGCTGTTCAAACATTAATTGGAAAAGTATACTTAACCAGGGCCAGTGATTCAAATGTTGCACAATCGGGTGATTATCAAAAAGCTATCGAAATACTGAAAGCATGTGTAAATGAAGGCGATCGTTCGCTTATCCCATCTTATTCCAGTCTTTTCAGTATGACAAATGAAAATAATGCTGAAATCATATTTGATATTCAATATATAAGGAAAGCTGGTCTGGGAGGTAATTTAACTCCATTCCTGGCCACCAATACAACACAGGAACTCTATATGATCTCCTACTATGATTATCTGGCAAATATCGACTTCTACAAATCATTTGAAGCCGGAGACCAGCGAAGAACTGTGACTTTCTATGACCGTATGAAAATCAGAATTGGTGCGGTTTCGAATATTGAAGTTTATTTTGATCCAGCGGCTGACCCTCTAACAGGTACATGGAGAAGAGCAGATGACAATTCATTGGTTGCACGAAGTGTTGTCACTGCATCTGTTCCTGGTTTTCGTAAATTTATTGATACAGATCCAACCGCCCGTGGAAATGCAGAAGAACCTAACTATGTAATTCTGAGATATTCGGATGTATTACTTATGCTCGCTGAAGCTTTGAATGAAACCAACAACGGACCCAATGCCGAAGCTTATAGTTACCTGAATATGGTAAGACGCAGGGCATTTGGCAAACCAATAGGAACATCCGATGCAACAGTAGATTATGCAAACCTGAACAAAGCAAGTTTCAGAGAAGCAGTCTATACCGAACGGCGCAAAGAGTTTGTCATTGAAAACCATGCATGGTTCGATGGGAAACGCTTTTGGGATATCTTCACCCAAAAAGTGGCAGATTCATCAATTGGTGCTGATCCAAATTTAAATATCAGGCCTAAACAAGTGATTGATCTGAATAGAATACGTCAGGATAAATACAAACTGATGCCCTTCTCCATCACACAAATGGAATTAAATAAGGAACTGGAACAGAATCCTGGCTGGTAAGCAGATTTTCCATGGTCTGAATATTAATTGAATTTACTTTGGGAAATAGATAGAAATAAATAGAGGCTGATCATATTAATGAGACAGCCTCTTTTACCCACTAAAAAAAAAAACAATGAAGGTTCTACAAATATTTACAATTTTTGTTTTCCTGATTTCTTGTAAATCTGGAGAGAACGATAAGGATTTTCTTCAACTCACAGAAGATGAATACCATGACCGGGTAAAGGCAATGTGGGTGGCGCAATTGGTTGCTGTTCATATGGGGTGGGATTTTGAGCATAAACCCGCTGCAGTTGATCCGGTAACAGGATATTCAGATTCAAGGTTAGACCTGATAAATAAAAATGGTGGAGCAGAAGTTGATGATGACTGGTATTACGAAATGGTTGCCCTTGCAGGCTTTGAAAAATACGGGCATGACATGACCGTTGAAGAGCTTGGTCAACAGTGGCTCGATTACAACATGGGAACCTGGGGGTCAGCTTTTTATACAAGGCAAGCTCTCTTGTCAGGATTAAAAGGTGCCGAAGCAGGGCATCCCCAAAACAATCGAATGTGGTTTACGGTGGGGAATCAGAACAGAAGCGATTTGTATGCAATGTTTTCACCAGGAATGCCTAATCTGACAGCATCAATCTCGAGAGAGTTAGGGCATGTTAATTCGTACGCAGAAGGTACTGATGGTGGAGTTCTCATGGGTGTGCTTATTAGCATGGCATTTTACGAAAAAGATATAAAACAGCTTATCAAAAGCTCAATAAAAGTCCTTGACCCGGAAGCGCCACACCGTAAGTGTTATGAGGCTATTATAGCCATGGGGGAGGCCGGAAAAACATGGAAGGAGACTGCCCGGATGGTTGAGGAACGATGGGGAATAGAATATCCGGGCACAAACAGCGCTGTTTGGAATTCGGGATTTGCAGGAGTTGCTCTTTGGTTTGGCGATGGTGATCTTATGAAATCATTAAACATCGCATATCAGGCGTCCGATTTCAGTGATGCCGATTGCCAGGCAGCCAATGTTGCAACTGTACTGGCAGCTATGCATGGCACAAAAATATTCCCTCAACACCTTGTGGAACCATTTCAAAACCGCATAAAAGGGGACAAGCTTGGCTTTATGGATTTAATTGAACCGGTGGATGAAAACCTTGACACATTAGCCGCCCGGACTTGCAGGATTGGAAAACAAATCCTGGCCTCTAACGGGGCAACATTCAAAAATGAGGTGATTCATATTCCAATTCAAACAGAGATTATAACACAGCCCCTGGAGTATTTTCATCCCAACGAATTTACCCGGTTTTGGAATCCTGACTGGATAATGGAACGCGCCGGGTTCGGCGCCCCAGGAGGAGGAGTAAGGGGTATAAGAGGGGGAACCTTTCTAGATGGTGATGTATTGGCTACTTATCCGCGAGACGAAGTCAGAGGGGTGAAGCTTTCTACAAAAAAGTTAATTGACGAGAATCAGTTTGTTACCTTTGATGTAGCAGCAGATCCTGGAAGAATCTGGAAGCTGACTGTTTTTATAGGGAACCGGAGAGTCATGTCAAAACTCATCGACGGTGGCCCTGCCATCGAATGGCCTGATATACCAAGCGATGGCTACCCTCAACCATTGCATGAATATGAAAAAAGCAAAGAACTACGTAAATGGGAAACCATTAAGGTTGACCTTTCGAAATTCAAAGGATCAGAATCAACAATCCGGCTGTACCAGGATATTTTGGTAAGAAATGGTTTCCCTGGAAACGCCTATTGGAGAAATATAATATTTGATAAGAGCCAAGACAATTTAAATAAGAATGAATAAAGATACATCGAAATTAAGTCTTTTTATTTTGGCAGCTTTTGCAATACTAAATTTCGTGTCTTGTAAAAATCATCAATCGAAAATTATTTTCTACATCAACTCCTACCACGAAGGTTACCCGCCCAGCGACGAGGCCATGCGTGGCGTCCGGGAGGGGTTTCCTGCCGGCAAGTATGAGGTGCAAATTCGGTTTATGGATGCAAAACGGAAACCATCAGCGGAATGGCTTTCCCATGCAGCAGATAGCTTCAGTATAGAGATCGCTGAACTAAAGCCAGATGCAGTGATCCTTTCTGATGATGATGCTGTGAAATACCTGCGCGGGTTTATTGAGCAAAACCCTGAATTCCCATTTGTATTTTGCGGGGTTAACTGGTCGGCAGAGCAATACGATTTGCCACGCAGAAATGTAACTGGCATGCTGGAGGTGTTGCCACTCAGGAAGGCCATACGGGAACTGATGATCCATTACCCTGAGTGCCGCAGCATTGCCATTCTTTCTGAAAATTCACTTTCGGAGCAAAACAACACCCGGCTGCTCGATACCCTCTACCGCAACATGGGTTTAGAACCTGAATACCATCTGGTTGACGACTTTGAGACCTGGAAAGTTAGGTTTGTATCCCTGCAAAAAACCGCCGATCTGATATATTTACCCACCAATGGAGCGATTTCCGGATGGGACAATGCCGAAGCCCAATCATGGGTGGAAGTAAACATCAAAAGACCAGTATTTACCTGCGACGATTTTATGATGCAGTATGCCGTTTTCGGACTTACCAAAATTCCTTATGAACAGGGCGAGTGGGCCACCACAACAGTAAAAAGAATTTTGGAAGGTACACCGCCGGAAGATATCCCCTTTACCCCCAACAGCCAAAGCCAGAAATGGCTGAACCGGAGGTTGGCAGAAGTTATCGGATTCAATCCAGAACCAGAATTGGTAAACGAAGCAAAAATTATTGAATAACATATAAATCAACAAATTATGAACAAGCAAAAATACCTATTGGCATTCTTTATCAGTACCTTACTGATGACAACTACTACATGGGCGCAATACCCGGTTTTCAGGGGATGTCCGGTTACAGTTGACTTCTCAAAGAAACTCCGTACCTGGGATGGTTTTGGCTTCAACTATGTTGAAACAGCACAGACCATCGACTATTCCACCAACCCAACGGATTACGGCGGGTTCAGCATTATGCCGGAACAGAGCCGTAACGAAATTATTGACCTGGTATTTGGAGAGGAAGGACTCAAGGTAGGTCTTGTAAAAATGTTCCTCGATCCTTTTCAGCAAAAAGAGCCGGGTGGAGCTTATGACCATGAGACCACAACGCGAAATATGCGGGAGTTCTTCAGGCGCGGATTGGCAAAAACCCGTGCTAGGGGAGACGACCTGACCATCATTACCACACTTTATGGCCCACCGGCTTATATGACGCTGCAAAAAACCCTGCGCGGCCGCGACCTTGACCCGTCCAACAAAACCGACCTGGCCAACTATCTGATCAATTGGGCAAAATATCTGAAAGAAAAAGAGAAATTCCCCATTAAGTATATCTCATTACACAACGAGGGCGAAGACTGGGAACGCTGGCCTTGGGACGGAAAAGACGGGAATATTGGTAAGGGGCACGATTATAATATGTTCTGGCCTGTTGAACAGGTGACCGATTTTTTAAAATTTACCCGCCCCATGCTGAACAAGGCAGGGTTGAAAGACGTGTGGATCACCAACGGGGAACCCACCCACTGGTACAGGTTCAGTTTCTGGGGCCATGCCGATGCCCTTGCAGAAGATAAAGCCGCACTAAAAAACCTTGGGATCATTACATCACACGGATTTTACAACGGTGGATACGATAACCGCTGGTACGGAAGCCATACCGCAGTGGGAACTGCCACTCTCAGGGCAAAAAGGCCTGGACTTCACGCCTGGTGTACTTCCACCTCATGGAGTAAAATGGATGCCAAATTTGTAAAGGAAGTCTGGGGAAATATTTATGAAGCACAGAT
>CAYMXK010000144.1:1668-10473 GCA_964393915.1 uncultured Prolixibacteraceae bacterium | reverse complement strand
AAGAAAAAGAAAAAGAAGAACAAAAAAGTGATGAAGAAACAGAAAAAATGATTGGCCAATTAGAGCCATCAATGGTTGTGCTGGATATTGCTTTTGAGGCCGAAGGCAAGACCAGTTTCGATTTGTTGCATGGGCTCAGGGATAAAGGATTATTGAACTTTCATATTGTTTTTATCACTGCTCACTCCGAAAGCCACTTTTATTCAAAAGCATTTGAGTTTAAAGCGATACATTTTATTGAAAAACCTCTCGCACTGGACAAACTTTCGGAAGCAATTCGTCGGATTACGGAACTTGAAGCCAGCAATTCGAGAGATTCGAAAGAAAAGAAACTCAGTGAGGAAATAGGGATATTGTCGGCTTCCAGGGTGAATACGAAAATAGTCATAAACGGTCCAAAATTCGATGAAATATATGATCACAATGAGATTATATGGATAGAAGCAGATGGGCGGAGTTCAATATTTCATTTTAAAAACGGAGGATCGGTTCTGTGCAGCAGAAGTCTGGGTGAAATTGAAAAGGAACTAATTAATACCGCTTACTTTTTTAGAATTCATCGAAGCGGGATTATTAATTTAAATCATGTTGAACGCTACTCCCGCAAAGAGAGACTGGTTATTTTAACTGGGAAATTTCAAAATCACTATGTTGCCAAGGACAAATTCGATGAGTTTGTCTGGCGGATAAAATATGGGGTTTAGAATCTTTGCAATGAATGAGTGATTACCTAAGGAATATTTTAGCATTCTTTCAAAGATTACCTCCAAATCTCAAATTTAAATCAATTTAAAAGATTTTAATTTCCTGATTTGCCTTTTCTTCTTATTTTTACCGGTTCTAAATTAATATCAGATCATAATGAATAAAATACGTTTTTTAATTTGGGTTTTGGCAATGCTCATTGCCATGCCGGCCATTTCTCAGGAGACTTACAAGGACGTTAAGCCTGATGATGAAACATTGATTTACAAGGGGGGAGAGTTTTACCCTGTAAAAATGTACCCTCAGTCCTCAAAGGGGAAAAAGCCAAAAAATATTGTTTTGCTGATCGGCGACGGAATGGGTGTTTCGCACGTCTTTGCAGGCATTACAGCCAATGGTGGAAGGCTCTTCCTTGATAACTTTAAACATATTGGATTTGCCAAAACCGCCTCTGCCAATAATTACATAACAGACTCTGCTGCAGGAGGTACTGCACTTTCAGCCGGGGTTAAAACCTATAATGGTGCCATTGGGGTTGATACTGATAAGAAACCTGTAAAAACCATTCTCCAGGAGGCTATTGAA
This sequence comes from uncultured Prolixibacteraceae bacterium, assembly GCA_964393915.1. Lineage (GTDB taxonomy): Bacteria > Bacteroidota > Bacteroidia > Bacteroidales > Prolixibacteraceae > UBA1413. Next base: position 9,183 of record CAYMXK010000144.1, on the reverse strand, counting down.
AATGGCCTTGCCGGCGGACTGGTTTCCACATCGGCCATAACCCACGCTACTCCGGCCTCATTTATTGCCCACCAGGCTTCCAGGAGCAGCTATGAAGCTATAGCCGCCGATTTTTTGAATACCGATATCGATGTTTTCATCGGAGGTGGATACAAACACTTTACAGACCGGGAGGATGGCCGCAACCTGGAAAAAGAACTTCAGGAAAAAGGCTACAAAGTTCTGCAAAACCTTGATGAAATTTCAGCCGTTAAGTCGGGTAAACTGGCCGGACTTACCGCTTCTGAGCATAATGGGCGTATGAATGAAAGAAGCGAGATGTTGCCGGTTGCCACTAAAACAGCCTTAAATATTTTAAGCAAAAACCGAAAGGGCTTCTTCATGATGATCGAAGGGTCTCAGATTGATTGGGCCGGACATGCCAACAATACTACCTATACTGTTGAGGATATGCTGGATTTTGATAAAACTATTGGCGAAGTTCTTGAGTTTGCTGCGGCTGACGGAAAAACACTTGTGATTGTTACTTCCGATCATGAAACTGGTGGTATGGCTGTTTCCGGTGGCGATCTTAAAACGGGAACAGTAAAAGGTGCCTTTACCTCAACTGGCCATACTGCCGTGATGGTACCCATTTTTGCCTGGGGACCAGGTGCACAGGAGTTTATGGGAATCATGGAGAACACTGATGTTTATTCTAAAATGAGAAAATTGCTTTTGGGAAAGTAAATCCTGAATTTTTGGCAGATTATCTGCGCTTGCCCGTTTGCTTTGCCTGTACAGACTTTTTAACTTTCTCCTGCCATCTCTTTTTGGTGTGGAAGGCTCCTTTGAATGACGGATCTTCGATTTTCCGCTGGCGGTCAATTTCGCGAAGCTGACTCTGCCTCTCCTCAAAACCTGTGGTTTCAATGGTAACCTCTGCCGGAATTGTTTCGACAGGAATTTGCATGCGGATCAGTTTTTCAATTCGCCTCAGATGCCATTCCTCATCCGGAGCCACCAGCGTAATGGCGGTTCCATGTTGGCCTGCACGGGCGGTGCGGCCAATCCGGTGCACATAGTCTTCATACTGGGGCGGAATATCGAAATTGATGACATGACTTATCAGGCTGACATCCAATCCGCGGGCCGACATATCCGTTGATATCAGAATCCGGATTTTTCCACTCTTGAAGTCCCGCATGGCATTCATCCGGGTGGTCTGCCCTTTATTTGAATGGATAATCCTTTTTTCACCCTCGGTTCGTCTCCGGATAATCCTGAAAACATCATCAGCAGCTTCTTTTGTTTTTACAAAGATGATAACACGGTTAAACTGTTCTTCATCCTTCAGTAAATGTCCAATCAGATGAAGCTTTGTGAGGTAGTTTGGCGTATGATAGACGACTTGTCTGACCAATTCTGCCGGCGTTGCTGATGGTGAGACTTCAATTTTTTCATAATGGTCGAGGAATTCCTGTGCCATCTGTTCAACTTTCTCTGAAAAAGTGGCACTAAAAAGCAGGTTCTGCCTTTTGCTGGGGATTATTTCAAACATCTTCCGCAACTGGGGCATAAAACCCATGTCGAGCATGCGGTCGGCTTCGTCGAATACCACTATCTTTATTTTACGGAACGATACGGCATTGGCCTGGTACAGATCCCAAAGCCTGCCTGGAGTGGCAATCAGAATATCCACACCGGGCTTTATCAATTCTGCGTGTTTCGTCCAGCCCACGCCACCATATACTGCCGCATGGCGAATGTCAGTAAAGGGGACAAGTTCGGCAGTATCTTCTCCTACCTGAACAGCGAGTTCCCGGGTAGGAACCAGAATGATTACCCTGGGCTCGGTGCCTTCGCTTCTGACCAGGCGGGTGAGTATCGGAAGCAGATAGGCTGCTGTTTTACCCGTGCCTGTTTGTGCAATTCCTACCAGGTTTACGCCTGAATTGATTATGGGTATAGCCAACTCCTGGATGGGGGTGGGCTCTGTAAAACCAATCTCATCGAGTGCGCGAAGCATTGATTTGGATATTTTAAGCTCTTCGAATGTTTTCATGCCGCAAAGTTAAGATACAAAAGTGAAAGACGACAGGCATTGCACTTCAGATCGTGTATAAGGCATTGATTCTTAATATAATTGTTTATTCTCATCCTTTTTCAGGTATCAAGAAATCGGATTGAGAGTCACTGCTGACATTTATCTTAGTCTGTACATTTTCCCAGGCAAGGCCTCCAGAATTCCTTTAAACTCAAGGTTTATAAGCAGTGCCGATACCTTCCCCACAGACATTCCCAGTTCCTTACAGATTACGTCGATAAAGGTTTTCTCCTCCTTTTTTAACAATTCAAGTATAAATCTTTCTTCCTCTGAAAGTTCAACAAACAGTTGTTGCTGTAAAGGTTGCCTTTTCCCGGTGGCGACTTCCCAGCCTAGCTGGTATTCAAGGTCAGCGGCATTTTCGATCAGGGCTGCAAGATTATTTTTAATCAGGTAGTTGCATCCTTTTGAATAAGGATCTGTAGCCCTTCCGGGAAAAGCCAACACGTCGCGGTCATAGGAGGAAGCAATATCGGCGGTTATCAGTGCGCCTCCCTTTTCGCCTGATTCAATAACTATGGTGGCATCGGAGAGGCCTGCAATCAGGCGGTTACGGCGGATAAAGTTCGACGGGTCGATTTTTGTCTTACTCGGAAAATCGGTAATAATCCCGCCATTTTCAAGCATGGCTTTGGCTGTTTTTACATGCGCCGAAGGGTAAAGTTTATCCAATCCATGACCAAGTGCTGCCACCGTCGGGAGATTATATTTTAACGCCGATTTATGGGCCTGGATGTCGATACCATATGCTAATCCGCTGACTATTAATGCCTGATGTCCTTTTGCGGCAAGGTTGCGCAGCAGTTCATCACACATTTGCCTGCCATAATCAGAGGCATTGCGCGTACCTACTATACTGATGGATTTGGGTGCATCGAGATTAATATTACCCTTTTTAAAAAAAACAATGGGTGCATCGGCGCAATGTCTGAATCTGACCGGATAATTTTCATCGAGGTAGAAAAATACCTCAATTCCATATTTTGCGGCAAATTCGAGTTCTTCAGCAGCGGCTGGAAGTACCCCTTTGTCTTTTATCCGGCGGGCATTCACTTCTCCAATACCGGGAATTTTGGTCAGTTTCACGGAAGATTCCCTGAAAATATTTTCAACACTGCCCGTATATGCAACCAGGTTTCGTGCAAGAACGCCTCCTATGCCGGGCACCATAGACAAGGCTACTTTGTAGAGTAAGGGATCATTCATATGTGGGGGGGGTAAGTGGGGTTAACGGTGCAATAATTCGCGAAGGACCTGCACAATTTTCGTCTGGTCAGATTTGCTGAGCGCAGCCATGCTTATCGAAGGATATTCAGCCACTCCTCTTTTTGTTTTAACCAGAATTGTGAGGTCATTTACTGTTCCGAACATCGATTTCTCAATGGTATATTCGTGTAATAGATTGGCTGGAAATTCGATCGTCTGATAGTCTTTCCTTCCGAATTTCACTGCCGGATAAAATCGTAAAACAAGCTTTTCTGCTTCACTGCTGAAATGGATATATTGAAAATCAATCGCCTGAAAAACCAGAAACCAAACAACCAAAACGCCCAGTGCAATCAGTGCTCTCCCTGTCTGATCAAGGTATAAAAGTGCGGCGCCACTTACCACCAATAAAACAGAGATCATGTAAAAAAGCCGCTTGATGTGCTTTATCCTTTCCGAATTGTCAACAATCATAGAGTCAGATTTATAAAACTTCAAATTTACACCTTCCTGCGGTCTGTAAAACAGCCGCGAAGAAAAAGTTCGTAACTTTAGCGCAATTTACAATTGATGTATGGAATATTCAAATAACCGGTCGGAAATAATTTACTCCAACCAGCATGAAAATGATTTAACTCCTATTTTAGAGCAATATGCCCCCGGGAAGATTTTTCTGGCTACAGAAACTTCGGTTTTTGATTTGTGGATTAAGGAAAGTGTCCTCTTCAAAAATATACCGATGGTCGTTCTTCCTCCGGGGGAGGAGAACAAAAAGATTGAAAATGTGGTGAAAGTATGGGAGTTCCTGGCTAATGCAGGTGCTGACCGGAAATCACTGCTTATTAATGTGGGGGGCGGAATGCTGACCGACTTGTGTGGATTTGCCGCGGCTACCTTCAAAAGGGGGATTGATTTTGTAAATGTCCCAACAACGCTTTTGTCGCAGGTCGATGCCTCGGTGGGTGGCAAAACCGGGATCAACCTTAACGGCCTGAAAAATGAAGTCGGAGCTTTTTGTGAACCGCGTGCTGTGATCATTTCCACGCAATTTCTGCGTACCCTCGACGGCCCCAACCTTATTTCCGGTTTTGCTGAGATGATAAAACATGGACTTATCTTCAGTCCTGCCCATTTGGACGAACTTCGCCCTGTTATCCCGGAAGATCCTGATTATGATGCATTTCAGGAATATATCAGGCATTCGGTTGAAATTAAGGAGCATTTTGTGCTGCATGATCCAAAGGAAAAGAACATCAGAAAAGCCCTCAACTTTGGTCATACTGTCGGACATGCCATTGAGAGCCTGGCCATGGAACAGAAGCGGCCTGTTTTACACGGATATGCTGTCGCGTGGGGAATGATTGCCGAATTGTACTTATCTATGGAAGTATGCGGTCTTTCGAAGGATACAGTAACAGATACTGCTGGATGGATTACCCGTCTGTACGGGAAGTTCAGATTTGACAAGTCGGATTATGAGCCATTATTCAGGCTGATGCAGCACGACAAGAAAAATGAAGACAACCGGATAAATTTTACATTGCTTAGCAGTATCGGGCAGTTTGTTATCAATCAGAATTGCGGGAAGGAGTTGGTTGATGCTTCGCTTGATTTTTTAAGAGAGTTTAGTATTTAATTGTCAATTCAGAGATGTCAGAGAAAGAAGATAAAATATTTTTAGTTACGACAGGGATAAAATCCCTGAATGCCAGGGCTCTCTTGCCTTCATCAAAAAGTATTAGCAACAGGGTTTTGATTATTAATGCACTTAGCTATAGCCCATGGGAGGTGGGGAATCTGTCGGACAGCGATGACACTCGGGTGCTGGAGGCAGCGCTCAATTCGAACAACAATGTTTTCGATATTGGTCATGCCGGAACAGCCATGCGTTTTCTCACTGCTTTTCTGGCGAAAATTGCAGGCGAGTGGGTGGTCACGGGATCTGAAAGGATGAAGCAACGGCCCATTAGGATTCTTGTTGACGCATTGCGTAAAATGGGAGCGAACATTGAGTATTCAGGAAAGGAGGGGTGTCCTCCGCTCCGGATCCTTGGTTCACACCTGAAGGGGGGAAGTATCGAACTTGATGGCAGCGTTTCCAGCCAGTATATTTCTGCTTTGCTGATGATCGCGCCGACCCTGGCAGGCGGTCTGACCCTTCGTCTCCAGAACCGCATAACCTCACGCTCTTATATTGACATGACCCTGAAACTGATGAACCGGTTTGGGATCAGATATCATTGGAAAAATAATGAAATCAGGGTAGATGAACAGACCTACCAGCCAGTGAATTTTACTGTGGAGGCAGATTGGTCTGCGGCTTCCTACTGGTATGAGATTCTTGCGCTCTGTGATTCTGGTGAGGTTGAGCTTGAGGGTTTGCATATGTCCGGTTTGCAGGGAGATGAGGCTGTAAGCCGCTGGTTTGGACAGTTTGGAATTGAAACCTCTCCTGCAGCGTCAGGTGTCAAACTGGTGAAAGTGAAGAACGAAACACCTGACAGCCTGTTTTTGAAATTCGATGAAACGCCCGATATGGCACAAACGATGGCGGTCTTGTGTGTCGCCAAAGGAGTTCCTTTCCATTTCACAGGTTTGGAAACCTTGAAGATCAAGGAGACCAACCGGATCGTCGCCCTTCAGAATGAATTGGCCAGGCTGGGAGCCGTTCTCACTGAACCACAGGAGGGTGAGCTGCGCTGGGACGGGGTGATTAAGCCTGAATTGGTTCAACATCAACCTGTTATTGAGACATACAACGATCACCGGATGGCACTTGCGTTTGCCCCATTGGCACTGACAGGAAAAGAAATTCGGATCTCTGATCCACAGGTGGTCACCAAATCCTATCCTGGCTTTTGGCAGGAACTAAGCGGTGCAGGCTTTGATATAAGAGCGGTATGAAGCGAGTCTTCCTGTGCATATTCCAGACCGGGATATAGAACATCCCTGCATAAAATGGCAGACAGGAAGCATATAAATTCTGGCTCGGTCCCGATGCCGGTGAAGATGTTATAAGATAATTTCAAATATATTTTGGTTATGAAAAAAGCAACTTTGATATTTTCTGCCTTCCTGGTGCTTATATTTTTTAACCGCTGCGGACAGGAAACATTTCCAACCGGTGACCAATTGGCGGTGAGCTGGAAGGTAATCAGTAACGAACATGCCGATCAACCCCGTGTAAAGGCCATGTTTACCATCGAAAACAATGGTAGCTCCACATTAAAACACGGCAACTGGGCCATTTTTTACAACCAGCAGCCCCGTGAAATTCTTGAAAATCCTGAAACGGTTACCATTACGAGGTTATCAGGTGACTGGTATAAACTTGAACCCAACGATGGCTTTATTTTAAAACCCGGTGAGAAAACAGAGCTTATATATGAAGCCGAGGCCTGGTGGATTAAAGAGGTGGATGCTCCCCTCGGAGTATATTTTGTTTTTTATGACAAAAATGGAGTTGAAAAGCAGATTGTCGTTGCCGAAAATTACACCATTGAGCCATTTACTGATCCGGAACAGATCAATCGTCACCGCAACGATTTTGAACCAATACCCACCGCGGAATTGCTCTATAACCAAAACCAGTTTTTGGTTGACCTGCCGGCAGAGAAGCTGCCTTTGATAGTACCGGCGCCTTTTTCTGTTAAATTGGGCAGTAATACAATCAGTTTCGATTCTACTCCTGAAATATTATATCAAAAAGGCCTTGAAAATGAAGCAAAATTGATGGCTGCTTTTGTAGGAAAGCTTGCCGGGACTGCAGTTACTCCCATTGAGTCATCTTTAGCCAGACCAGGTTCCATATTCCTCGGGACCAAACCATTAAAGGTTAATGATGTTTCAAAAGAGACATACCGTCTTGAGATAAAAGCGAACAAATCGATAGTGATTACAGGAAGCGACCCCTCCGGGGTTTTTTACGGGATGCAGAGCCTGATGGCACTTTTGCCACCTGATGTATTCTATAGTCAGCAGTCAGAACCAGTTTTACCTGAATTGATTATCGAAGATGCACCCCGTTTTGGTTTCCGTTCATTGCATGTTGATGTGGCCAGAAATTTTCAGACCAAGGAAACACTTAAGAAATTCATTGACCTGATTTCGTTTTACAAACTCAACCATCTTATGCTTGTCCTTTCTGAAGATGAGGCCTGGCGCATTGCCATACAGGAACTTCCTGAGCTTACAGATGTAGCTTCGCGCCGTGGTCACACCGT
>CAYMXK010000144.1:0-1568 GCA_964393915.1 uncultured Prolixibacteraceae bacterium | reverse complement strand
CTGATTGATCCCGATGACAAGTCAGTATACAAATCAGCCCAGTCGTACAACGACAATGTCGTCTGTGTTGCGCGTGAGTCGGTCTACAAGTTCTATGAGACAGTTATTGATGATATTATCGGGATGCATAGTGAAGCAGGAGTGCCTCTTGAATATTTCCATACCGGCGGGGATGAAGTTCCCGAAGGCGCCTGGGCTGGTTCTCCGCTTTGTCAGGAAATGATGAAAGCTATGCCCGGGATTTCCGATCCTAAGAATCTTCAGGCTGTTTTCTTTAAGCGTGTGACAGAGATTTTGCAGCGGAAGGGTCTGAAAGTCGGGGGATGGGAAGAGGTTGTATTGCTCAGGACCGAAGACGGTAATTATATTCCCAACCCTGAGTTTGCCGGACAGGATGTAATTCCATGGGCATGGAACAACATGGGCCAGTGGGCAGATCTTTCCTATCGTCTGGCCAATGCGGGTTACCCTGTTGTTATGTGCGATGTCTCCAATTTTTATTACGACCTCGCATACAATAAAGATCCTGAGGAACCCGGTCACTACTGGGGAGGCTTTGCCAACGCGAGAAGCGGATGGCAATTTGCTCCTTATAACTCATTCGTTACCAACCTCCGCACCGGAATGGGAAAACCCATCGACCCGGATGCTGAGTTTGCCGGGCTTGAGAGGCTGAAACCATCTGCTATCAACAATATTATTGGTTTGCAGGCACAGCTTTGGAGTGAAACCATCAAAGGCCCGAAAATGCTTGAGTATTACACTTTACCTAAATTTCTTGGATTTGTGGAAACTGCCTGGAGCAAGGCCCGTCCCTGGGAAACCGGGACAAATGCAGCCAAGCGCCGTCATCAGATGGATGAAGGCTGGAATGTTTTTGCCAATATGCTGGCCAAAAGGGAACTGCCCCGGCTTGCAGGGCTGTTCGGCGGCTTTAACTACCGGATACCACAACCTGGCGCCATTATAGAAGATGGAACCTTAAAGGCCAATGTGGAATATCCGGGACTGATAATCCGCTACACTACCGATGGGACTGAACCTGTCAGGAATTCATTGAGGTATGATGGCCCTGTTGAGGTGCCGGGAAATGTGCAGTTGCGTGCATTTGATCTGGCAGGGAACGGCAGCAGGGTAATATCAGTAAAACAGGTATTACAGAATATTCCTTAGTGAATTATCCTTCAGAATTTTACAACAGAGCCGGAGTTATCTCTTATTAATAAAAAATTCTTTCATTAAATTGGCACATTCAGACTCGAGTATGCCTCCAACGATCTCTGTTTTCGGATGCAGGGATTTTGGGGCATATTTTTTAAAACCTCTTTTTTCATCGCCGGCCCCATACACAATCTTCCCCACTTGTGCCCATCCCAATGCTCCGGCACACATAACACAAGGCTCGATTGTAACGTATATGGTGCACTCGTTAAGGTATTTGCCCCCAAGAAGATTGGCTGCGGCCGTTATGGCTTGCATTTCCGCGTGTGCAGTTACGTCGTTCAGTAATTCTGTGAGGTTGTGCGAACGCGCAATAATCCGGCCTGAGCAAACCACGACTGCACCTA
>CAYMXK010000143.1:0-10506 GCA_964393915.1 uncultured Prolixibacteraceae bacterium | reverse complement strand
TATCGCTATGGTGCGGGTAACGAGGTGGTATAATTATTTTTCAAAATCCAATTTTAATATCATCATCTGAGACAATTTAATTATTGATTCAATGATCAGGAAATTTTTGAAACTGCATGAGTATATTCATCCGGCAATTCGTATTACCATCAATTGAGCAACAGATATGACCGATCGAATTAAAAATATACTTCAACAAGGGAAAGCCCAAAATACCGGGCTGACAGAGCGGCAGGAGATGCTGGCTTTGTTTCACCTTCCGGAGAAGGAATACGAAGTCAAGGGCGAATTAGTGAAAGAGCTGGAAGAGTGTATTATTCCCGAAGAATTCCTCCCGGATACAAACCGCATCTTTGCCGGAATCTGGAATACTATTGAAAAGCAACAGAAGCAAAAAAGCACAATAACCCTTTATTTGAACTTAGTGGCAAAGATTGCTGCTGTCCTGGTGGTGGGTTTAATCCTTGGGATATATGTAACCTCACTGGTAAACAGACAGGAGCCTGTATATTTTACAGCCCACTCCCCCTTGGGATCGGTATCCGATTGGACTCTCCCCGATGGCACTACTATTTTCCTCAACTCGGGTTCTGAAATTAAATACAGCATTGACGGGAAAAATGCACCGAGGGAAGTTTTTCTCAGCGGTGAAGCCTGGTTCCAGGTGAAAAAAAACAAAAAAAGGCCCTTCGTGGTGCATACCCATTTGTATGAGGTGCAGGTTACCGGTACCCGGTTTAATGTAAAGGCTTATGAAGAGGAAAACAGGGTAACCACTACACTGGAAGAGGGCGAGGTTGTTATCCATGCTGAAAGTAGCCAGATTCCTGAAGAAGGCATCATCCTTAGACCGGGACAGCAGCTCGTATTGGCCGCCAATTCTGATTTGCCAGAGATTAACCAGGTGAATCCCAACTGGTACACCGCCTGGAAAGATAACAAGCTCATTCTGGTGAATATGCCAATGAAGGAACTAATTGTGCTGCTGGAAAGGAAATACGGGGTGGAGTTTGTGGTTAAAGACGATAATGTGCTGAATTACCACTGCGATGCCACTTTCCAGGGGGAATCCATCATCGAGCTTATGGAAATTCTGAAGAAATTGATACCCATCGACTATAAATTTGTGGGACAAACTATTGAAATAACTGCTGACAAAACCAATAAAAAAGGAGGTACTATGAAATAAACTGCTGGAAGTGACCAGTTTCTTTAACTGACCATCGATATAAAAAATGGCCGAAAGGTGCGGTAACACCTCACGGCCGGATTGTTTCGAAACAGTGGCTCGCCCACAAACGGGCAGGCCCCAGTAAAGCTATTAATCAAAACATTTAAAAGTATGAAAAAAAATTGTATTACGCCTTTCCTATGGAACGGAAAAGCAAGAAAATTGATTTTAATAATGAAACTAACGGTTTTTATCTTATTTATCAGCTTCATGCAGGTTTCGGCAACCGTGTATTCACAGACTACACGATTCTCATTTCAGGCCGAAAATAAGCAGGTGGTAGATGTTCTGCGCCAAATCGAGGAGAACAGCAACTTTCGCTTCTTTTTCCTTCGTGAGCAGGTGGATGTGGAAAGAAAAGTTACCGTAAAAGCCCGCGAAGCCTCTGTGGAACAAATCCTTGAAGAACTTTTTAAGGATCAGCCTGTAAGTTATGAATTTGCAAATGAGGCACTGATAGTGCTTACCCGTGATGACAACCCATTGGGAAGCATAAAGGAATATATTAAAGGCACCATGCAGCAACGTACCGTTACAGGAAAAGTAACCGACACGGATGGGATGCCGCTTCCGGGCGTTACCGTTTTATTAAAAGGCACGTTACAGGGTACGGTGACCAATGCAGATGGGAATTATTCTTTAACCAATGTTGCTGAAGATGCTACGCTGGTATTCTCGTTCATAGGGATGCGGACCAAGGAAATAATTGCCGGAAGCCAGACAACCATAAATATGACGATGGAAGTTGATGCTATCGGGATTGAAGAAATTGTGGCTATTGGTTATGGAACAAGAGTCAGACGTGATCTGACAAGTGCAATTTCAACAATTACCAGCAATAATATTGGAAAGACGGTTACTTCCAATGCTAATCTGGCTATTCAGGGACGTGCTGCAGGTGTTTATGTAGGCGACAATAGCGGGAACCCTGCCCATTCACCAAAAGTGCGCATCCGCGGGGTGAACACATGGGGCGATTCAGATCCTTTGTATGTAATCGACGGTGTGCCGATTGTTGATCCAAAACAATCCGGATACTTTGCGCCACTTAACATTATGAATTTAATTGACCCCGACAATATTGAATCTATTTCAGTACTGAAGGATGCAAGTTCTGCGGCCATTTATGGAGTGCGTGCTTCAAACGGTGTAATTCTTATTACTACCAAAAAAGGACGCAGAGGCGAAGATATAAGGGCTGAATATAGTTCCAGATTAGGTGTCCAAAATATAGTACAAAAACTTGATTTATTAAATTCTCAACAATATATTGAGAATGTACAGTATCTGTGGACAACTGATCCTACATTGTCCCGTGATGCAAATGATGTCAGAGTTTTTGATCCTACAAGTGCTCATTATTTGGGTGGTAGTGCTACCACTGACTGGCAGGATGGAGTAAAAAATAAAAATGCACCATCACAAGAACACACATTTCAAGTTTCAGGAGGATCGCAAAAGACAGATTACTTTATGTCATTTGGGAGTTCATCGATGGAAGGAACGCTTATTGCCAGTGATTTTAGCAGACTTTCAGGAAATATTAAGGTGAATACCGACTTGAATGACTGGTTGAAAATGGGTATTGATTACAGGCTCGTCAGAACAGATCATCGTAATCCGCAATCCGGAGAAAACCTCTGGAGATACAGCGAATTAATTCATGCGCCCCCTGTTCAGCCTATTTATGGTGACGGCCCCAATGGATATGCACCGGTAGTGTTAGGGTTACAGCCGAATGGAACATATAGTACCCAGAGGCTTTGGGGATCCGGTACAAGAAGAAATTTTGCAGGATCTACCACCTTAGGTAGTAATAAAGAGCAATTGCACAGACATATTGGAATTATTTATGCAGAGATAGAGCCAATAAAATCTTTTAAGGTTAGATTCCAGTCAAGTATGGATGTTACCAGTGGAAAAGGAAAATTCTTTTCAGATTACAGAGGTTCTGTCTTCAATAGGGATTCTGGTGATCCACGATCCAGAGGAGGCGGTAATTCGCTGGGGAGTTATGAAATAAACAGTAGCACCAGAAGTACAACCATCAATGAAATTACTGCCAATTATTTTACTTCTTTTGGTGATCACAGATTTGACTTTCTCGCCAGTGGCATGAGACAAAGGGATAATTACGAGGGTTTTATGGGAGCTACTGAGTTTATGACAACAAATGTTGAGACCTTGTTGAGGCTTGGTGGTGAAAACCAATATACAAGAACAAGCAGTGGCATTGGTCGTGATGCTATGGCCGGATTTTTGGGTCGCATCAGTTACAACTATGGAAATACATACTATCTGGATGTAACAACCCGTAGAGATGGTACCGCCCGTTTTGCCCCCGAATATCGCTGGGGTACATTCCCTTCAGTTTCCGGTGCATGGCGTATATCCAACGAAAGCTTTTTCGAAAACATCAACTTTTTTGACGATGTTAAATTCAGAGCAGGATGGGGACAATTAGGTAACCAAAATACACAATCCTGGGCGTACGTTTTGCCTATTAATCAATTCCCGTCTTATGCATGGGGCAATGATCCGACCAAACCTGGTTTAGGTTATTACAGTACCGGAGCAGCCGTATATTCAATTGCAAACCCTTCTTTGGAATGGGAACGTACTACAACATTTAATATCGGTGTCGATGCAGTGGTATCCAACAACCTTGATTTCTCCATTGAATATTATAACAAACTGACAAGTGGTATTCTTCAGGGAGTTACTCTTCCTAAAACCTCCGGTGTTCGGAATCAACCACGTGATAACATAGCATCTGTCAGGAATTCAGGTATTGAATTGGCATTAAACTATTCAGGAGAAGTTGGTAAATTTTCATACAATTTTGGCGCTAATCTCTCTACCATCAAAAACAGAGTGGTCGAGACATACAATAACATTCCGTTTGATACCCCATTGGGCTATATAGAAGTAGGCAAGCCTATGTTCTACATCAGGGGATATCAGATGGGAGGAATTTTTCAGACACAGGAAGAGGTAGACGCATGGAAGGCAAAATATACTGATGCCAGTTACCAAACTGCCAAGGTCAGACCCGGCGATATTTATTACCTGGATGTAAGAAGTGCTCCTGATCAACCAAATACTTTCTACAAAGATGTACCGGATAACAGGGTTGATTCTTATGATCAGGTTTTTATAGGCAAAACAATTCCCGGCTTCCATTATGGCTTTAATGTAAACCTGACCTATAACAGGCTGTCACTATCAACCCAATTGACAGGTGTTGGGGATGTCGACAAATTTAATAGAGTTAGAAGGTCTTTTGATAACTCTTCAAATACAGGAAACAATGTGAGCACGAATATTTATAAAGCGTGGACTCCGGAAAACCCGTCTACTACAGTACCCAGAAGAATTTGGGGAGACCCTGCAGGCAATTGGCGGACATCAGACAGGTTTGTTGAAAGCGGCGCTTATCTCAGGATGTCTCATGTCCAGCTAAGCTATAATCTGCCATCCAGTTTATTGAAAAATATTCTCAGAAATGTGAATATTTATGCAGGTGCTTCCAATTTGTTCACTTTGACAAAGTATACCGGATTTGATCCTGAAAATGATGATTATCCTTCTCCAAGAACATTCTTTACCGGCTTGAATGTACGTTTTTAAACTCAAAAATTTAAGAATCATGAAAATAAAAAAATTAATATTTGCAAGCTTATCACTATTGTTAGTGTCGGGCTTTTATTCTTGCGAAGAATTATTGGAAGTTGACCCTGTTGATGAACTGGAATCCAACTATTTCATTTTCGAAAACCGTATCCAAAGAGGCGTTGGTGGAGTTTACGCCAATCTTGCAAGTATTTACGGCCCTCAGTTACAAACCGGTAGCCCTGGAGCTATGCACGGTTTATGGTTACTGCCGGGAGATGATCTGATACACGAAGGTTCAGGAAACAGCCTTGATAATTTTTCAGCACTAAATGGTACCAATTCTCGCGTGGAAGGTGTCTGGCAAAGGTATTATCAAATGATTGCAAGGAGCAATTTTATGCTCCAGAAAATAGAGGAACCAGAAGTCAGTGCAGTTTATACAACCCCTGCATTGAAAGACTATAACAGAGGGGAACTACTGTTTTTGCGCGCCTGGTGTGAAGTCAAACTCTGGGATTGGTTTAGAAAGGCCCCTATTCAAAGTGAATTCATCGGAAGTATAGATAAAGCATATCTGCCTCCATCAAGTGGCTTTGAAATGCTCGACGCAGCAATCACTTCTTTGGAAGAGGCAGCCAATCTTTTGCCACTATCCTGGGATCAAAAAAACTTAGGCAGGGTGACAAAGGACGCTGCATATGGAATGTTGGCAAAAAGCTATGCCATAAGGGCAAACTACAACAATAAAAATGCTGCCGATTACGGCAAATCTATAGCTGCATTCGAGAAAATATCTACAGGCAGAAAACTTGTTCACTTTGGCCATAATTTTGATTACCGCTATGAAAACAACGAAGAATCTCTTTTTGAGTTTCAGGCAAGCCGTAATCTAAAAGAAGATAATTCGTGGCTGGATAATGGTTTTGAAGGAGAAGGTGGTTCTTCAGGTCAAATGGGGGCTTATTATGCCTATTCATGGGATCATTGGGGGAACTATGCAAGCGGTAGGTTCGGACCTTCCACTAAATTAATCAATGCTTTTGATCCGAATGATCCAAGAATGGCAGAAACTATGACCAAAGCTCCTGACAATTTAGGAGGTAAATGGAGTTGGGCTAAACCATGGAGCAGGTTTGGCGGATATCAACTGGTGAAATATGTAAATGGGGCAAGAGGCAATATTTTAGAACCAAAGTGGGAAGTAACATCGGGCAACAATACCCGTCTTCTGAGATTAGCCGACATTAAGTTAATAGCAGCAGAAGCATACCTGGCACTGAACAGACCTGGCGATGCGCTCAAACAAATAAACGATGTTCGTGAAAGGGCCAGAAAATCTACCCCTGATGGCTCCGAGGCTTCTGTTCCCGCCGCCCTGACATCTGTAACCATGCAGGATATAATGAATGAGCGGTTCCTGGAATTGGTAGCCGAGGACGGTCATCGCTGGACAGACTTAAGAAGATGGCATGCAGCGGGTTATATCAACCTTTCAGCATGGACTGCTGCCGATTTTGGTTATAGCCATACTAATTTTGCGTTCGAAGCCCCGAAACACTTATTGTTTCCTGTTCCCGTATCAGAACTGGATAGAAATCCGGAAATGGCTTTGAGCGGTCAAAATCCGGGTTATTAGAATTTCATGAATTAGATTTTGGAGATAAAGTGGTTTATGATTAAATAAGCCACTTTATCCTTTTCTGTTAGCTGAATACGACCATGAATAACCAATATTCACACAAGAGGAACATTATAATTTTCATGGGAGTTACATCGAAATGCGCCGGCATTCTATCGAATGCCGAAAACAAAACACTGGTAATGTGATAAATACCTTTAAAAACTAACAACTATAAATGAGATGAAATATATAAAAGCATTACTGATTATATCATCGATCGCTTTTTCCTGTCATGAAAAAAACGTTTCTAATTCTAAATTAACCATAGATCTCACACAATTTTGGGATACTGAAACCCCATTGGCGAACCCCCATAAAGGTTGGTATCATCATTTATTGGACAATGGGGTAGATAAATACCCCGTAAAAGACCAAAAATTGTTGGAAAATTTCCCTGGTATGGACCACTTATACCTCAGGCTGGCATGGTCTTATCTGGAGCCAGATGAAGGAAAATTCGATTGGTCAAGGATTGACGAGGTGATAGAAGAGTATGTTCCCAAAGGGTATGGCATATCATTCAGGATTACCAGCAAGGAAACAGGCAATTATCCGGGTGTAGTGGGTCAGCAGCAAGACGGCGTTAATTTTGCCACTCCAATTTGGGTGAAAAATGCCGGAGCGAAAGGTACTGTAACAGAAGCCTGGAACATGAAATCCTGGAATCCGGTTTGGGACGATCCCGTTTATTTGGAAAAACTGGACAATTTTCACAGGGCATTCGCTGAAAGATATGATGGCAAGCCATATGTCCGGTATACCGATGTGGGCAGTATAGGCGATTGGGGCGAAGGCCACACCAGCTTTTCAACAAAAATTCCTCCTACCGTAGAAGAGGTAAAGGCAAGCATGGACATTTACAATAAACACTACAAGAATACCCTGGTAGTGGTTACCGACGATCTTTTATACTACGGCAAGAGTAACGAAGAGGCAATCGAGCTTTTAAACTACGCCATCAGCTTAGGCTTCTCATTGCGCGACGACAGCCCTTTGGTTGATTATTACATTGACAATTACAGCAGTACTTATTCAGTAAGCCACCCCCATTTTTTTGAAGAGGCCTACATTTCGAACCCCATAATTTTTGAGCTTCAACATTACCATATAGTAAAAAAGGATGGTAACTGGCTGGGTGCCGATGGGGAGGAAAAAATTCCAAATAAGGATTTTAGCGGAGCCGATCTCTTCAAAGGTGCTTTGAAAACCACTAAATCTACCTATTTGGGTTATCATGGATATGTGGAGGAATGGTTCAAAGATAATCCAAAATTGACTGGCGAGCTGCTGAACATGTGCGGGTACTGGTTCTTCCCGCTGAGCGTGAGCGTCGCTCCAAAGATGGATAGAGAAAACCCTTTGGCCTTTTCGGTTAATTGGATCAACAAAGGAGTGGCACCAGCTTACCATAAATATAAATTATGGGTAAAGCTGGAAAACCAGGATAATCATTATATAATGGAGTTAAATGGGTCAAACACCAGGGAATGGCTGCCTGATCGGATCGTGACAGAAAATTATACCGTAGATTTACCTGAAGCAGCCCGCACCGGTGAATATATGGTCAAAATAAAAATGACAACCGATGATGAAGAGATGGTTCAATTGGGTCTTCAGGACAAAATCAAAGATAAGGAGTGGTTTTATGAACTTTTTTCGACTGTAATAAACAAAAGTTCAAAAAATAATTAAACATACTTTATATGGGCTATCAATTATTAAAAAATAAGTGCTTCTCCTGGTTAATTTTGGTGCTTCTTTTCTTCTCGATTAGTTGTGCTGAAAGGGAATCTTATCTATCCAATGAGCTTCTATCCATTACAATAAATAATGCTGAACAAACCCTATGGTCGTATCAGGCAAGGAACGGGCATCGGCAAAATATCGCTCCTCCTGTTTTTATGCTCGATGGGAAAGAGGTAAAAGGCCTGTTCGGGGAATATGTTATTGAAGAAAATAACATTGAAAGGACTGGTGTAACCGAATACCGGATTGCCGGGAAATTGGCGGATCTTCCTGATGCACAGATGACCTTAGTCCTTAGGGTTAGTCCGGATAATCCCATAGTCAGGTTCAAGTATCTGCTCCATTCCGGCCACGACATCAAAATGTCGAAAAAAGAGGGCAATGATCGCATGGATTACCTGCTCACATCTTTGAGCAAATACGAGCAATTTACAGAAGTGAATTTTTCTGAATTTTATGAACTGGAGCACAGTTACCTTCCTGGCGAGCGTATTTTAAATAAAAAAACCTTTGACCAGGAGTTAACATTTATGGGTCCTGTACTGGTGGCATCCAATGGCAAAAACAGCCTGGTGTTGACTTATGAACATGGCTCACAGCTCCCCGACCGATATGTTGAGTTCAGGACAGACAAATACAGGGACATATCCATTTCGGCAGTCAAGGGTAATTACTTTGAAGGTCAATTGCTTAAAAATGGATATTCCACGTTGTGGATGAATATTGGCATTGTAGAAGGAAACGCGGAAGATGTGGCTAAAGCCCATCGCCATCATGTTTTAAATTATATGTCAGAAAATACCACAAGTCGTAAACCATATATCTTCTACAACACCTGGAATTACCAGGAGAGGATCCAGGCATGGGAAGGAAAGCCATATCTGCACGAAATGAACAAGGATCGTATGCTGAAAGAAATTGATGTTGCCCATAAACTGGGAATCGAGGTATTTGTTGTCGATGCGGGTTGGTTCGGAAAAACAGGAGATTGGATAGCCAGCAAGGAAAGGTTTCCCGACGACCTGAGTGAGGTGAAGCAAAAGCTCGATTCTTATGGAATGCAGATGGGACTTTGGTTTAATTCCGACGCCGCGGTAACCAGCAATATGTTGGCAAAAAATAAAGATTATGTGATGACAATAGATGGGATAGCCAATGGTCCGCACAAAGTGTGGGAGACAGAGGAGAGTTACACCATGTGCCTGGTCAGCCCCTTCAGCAACGATTATGCAGAGGAGCTGATCCGTGTTGCCAAACATTACGATATCAAATACTTTAAATGGGATGCATTCAGACAATACGGATGTAATGCTCCCGGGCACTTCCACGGCACAGAAGAAAATTCTCCGGAGGAGCGTGCGTTAAATTATTCCTACCAGCTTCCTTTTGCCATGATAGATGTAGCCAATAAGGTATGTGAGGCTATTCCCGGTGCCATCGTTGATTTTGATATAACCGAAGGTGAAAGAGCCGTTGGACTGGCTTTTCTTGAGGCAGGAAAATTCTTTGCCGTAAACAACGGACCTTACTATTTGTCGTTCGACGATACTGTGTTTGCTCCGGGAGGAGGCATGGGTGCCAATGTGCTGGTGTTCCCGGGACTGGCGAGGGCCGTTAACGCCCGCCATACGCTGAACTACGACAAGTGGATTCCCTCTACATTGTTTTTAACACACTTCCTCCCCGACGATCCTGAATATTCTCAATGGATCAACATAGGTTCTTTGATTTTGGGCCAGAATGGAATTTGGGGTGACTTGCCTGCAATTTCTGAAGCTGGAGTTGAACGCTTTGGTACGGCATTGAGTAAATACAAGCAGGTGAGGGATGATATAACACGCAGTCATCCCGTTCGTTCCGGCAGGATAGGCGGTTCGGCAGAGATACACGAAAAAATTGCCTGTGACAATGGAAAAGGCGCGGTTGTTATATTTTATAACTATAAAAATGTTTGGCGCAGAAACCCTGAGAATAGCTTTCCAGGAGAGTTTACGTATATAACAGAGCATGCCGCAGATAAAAGGTATTGGGCAAACCCTGACACGGAGGTGATATTTGATGATGAGGGCAGAGCGGTGATCACGGCCAGATTTAATGGGCCGGGAGCAAGAATTGTATTGTTCGGAGTGGATGATTAACAGAAATATCGCTGACACAAAAGTCTGATTAAGAAATTAATCATTGTTGTCCGGTAAACCGGTTTTTTTTATAATTTTTGATTTTAACACACTGT
>CAYMXK010000142.1:0-10565 GCA_964393915.1 uncultured Prolixibacteraceae bacterium | reverse complement strand
CTGGCATTGCTGGAGAATAACGTGCCTGTAGCATCCTGGATTTTTGATCCGTCAAGGAACAGGGGATGGAGTTGTATCCGGGGTGGTGGGATAAGGGAATTTGGAAACAGTCAGCCAATCATTCTCCGGGATAACAACAGGGAATTGAATACCTTGCGGCTGATTACAAGCAGGTCGCATCCCTCAAAAAGAGGCAATGACTTCCTCGAAAAGCTGAGAACCCGTTACACTGTGGAGGTATTGCAAATGGGCAGTGCCCTGAAACAGGTGGATGTGGCGCTGGGTAATTCGGGAATTTATGCCCGTGGCAGCGGTTGCTCCGAATGGGATACGGCCGCCGGTCACCTGATGGTGGAGGAAACGGGAGGCCAGGTTTTACACTGGAACCTCGAAACATCCCTCACCTATAACAAGAAAAGTTTAATAAATCCTCCCTTTATAATGCTTTCATTTGAATGGAAAAGGTCTGATATTAAGGAATTTATAAAGGGAATACTTCCGTTTGGAGATTGATATTAACATTGTTGATGGTGTTTTCCCCGGTATCCGCTGTTTATTGTGCAAAACTAATTCCTGTTAACAGGCACATTTATTGAGTTTTAACTAATTTTACCCATGAAATAAAAAAACGGAAACAATGAAAAAGGTAGCATTATTTGTATTAATTATCGGAGTTGCACTTGCTTCGTGCAAGTCTTCAAAAAAGGCAGCAACCACTGCATTTGAGCCAGCTGTGCAGCAGACAACTACCACCGCACAGCCTAAAGTGTTTCAGGTTCCCGAAGTGAAAGAGACACCGGCAGTCCAGGACGATAAACCCATTTCTGTAAGGAAAGAAGCATTCACCTTTACCCAGGCCGAAGACCAGAATCAAAACAGCTATTTCATAATAGTTGGGTCTTTCAGCAGCATGGAGAATGCAAAAAATTTCAGACAGACTTTGATGTCAGAAGGATTTACTCCCATCGTAGTTCAGAGCGAGACAGGTTATTACCGGGTTACGGTTGATTCTTTTACCAGTGAGGCTCCTGCCCGCACGCGACTGATCCAGATCAGGCAGAGTTTCCCAAAATACAACGATGCCTGGCTCCTGATAAAAAACTAATACAATTGAATCTTTTTTGATAATAATAAGTTTTTTAGTCCTGCAGAAAAGGTGGAAGTAAAATTCCGCCTTTTCTATTTTCAACCCCTTTCATGATTCATTTCAACCAAAACAGCTTACATTTGTAACCTTAAAAGTAAGGACATCAGAGAAAAGCTATGACAATGAATCCACAGGAAGACAACAAGCAACATCAGCTCGATCAGCGATACCTCAAAATGGCGGCCATATGGTCGCTAAATTCCTATTGCAGGCGACGGAAAGTGGGAGCCCTGCTGGTTAAGGACAAAATGATTATATCTGATGGATACAACGGGACACCATCGGGTTTTGAAAATGTTTGCGAGGATGAAAACAATCAGACCAAGCCATACGTTCTACATGCCGAGGCAAATGCGATTACCAAAGTAGCCAAGTCGGGCAACAGCAGCGACAAAGCTACTATGTATGTGACCTCATCGCCTTGTTTGGAGTGTGCCAAACTTATCATTCAGGCAGGCATAAGAAGAGTGGTGTATACCGAAAACTACCGTTCGGAGGATGGCATTAACCTCCTGAAACGGGCGGGCATAGAAGTACGAAACGTTGAAATTGATTTATCATTCCTTAAAGAAGAAAATGAATAAGAGATATACAGTATATATTCCGGTTTTGCTGGCCATTACAATGATTGCAGGCCTTTTTATAGGCTATATCCTTCAAGGCACAAGCCAGCCGGTTAACCGGAGCATAAAAATGGCGGCTGGCAATAAGCTGTCGACCATTATGAGCCTTGTCGAGGCGGCCTATGTTGACAGCATCAATTCCGCTGATATCATTGAAAAAACCATTCCCGAGCTTTTAAAAAACCTCGATCCGCACAGTACATACATACCTGCACGGAACATGCAGGAAGTAGAAGAGGAAATGCAGGGTAACTTCTCGGGCATTGGCGTTCAGTTTTCTATTCAGGAAGATACCGTTGTGGTAATTGATGTCATTTCGGGCGGGCCTTCCCAGCAACTCGGGTTAATGGCAGGCGACCGGATTGTTATGGTCAACGACAGCAATATCGCCGGTGTTGGTATAGAAAATAATGATGTATTGAAACTCTTGCGGGGAAAAAAGGGGACCAAAGTAAAGGTCAGCAACCTGAGAAGGGGTTTCAGTGATTTTTTTGTTTTCGATATCATCCGTGGAGATATACCCATTTACAGTGTGGATGTATCGTATATGATCGATGAGGAAACCGGTTATATTAAGGTTAGCCGTTTTGCGGAGCAGACGTATACCGAGTTTATGGACGGGATGGCTAAGCTGAATAAGGCTGGCGCAAAGAAAGTTATTATTGACCTGCGCGGTAATCCGGGGGGCTACCTTGCGGCTGTTATTCGCATGGTCGATGAATTTCTCGCCAAGGATGAGCCAATTCTGATCACAAAGGGTAAATCGCAGCCTGAAAAGGTATACAATGCCTCCAGCAGAGCATCGTTTACCAACAATAGTGTATTTGTGCTTATCGATGAATTTTCGGCATCGGCCAGCGAAATATTTGCGGGTGCTTTACAGGACAACGACCGTGGTATTGTTATCGGACGAAGGTCGTTCGGCAAAGGCCTGGTGCAGGAACAAGTGCCCTTTTCCGACGGATCAGCAGTTCGACTGACAGTAGCCCGCTATTACACGCCAAGCGGACGCTCCATCCAAAAGCCCTACGATAATGGCAGTGAAAAATATTACGAAGATATGTTTGAAAGGATGGTACATGGTGAGATGTTGGTTGCCGATAGTATCCAGTTTGCCGATTCATTGAAATACTATACCAAAAAGGGAAGAACCGTGTATGGCGGTGGTGGCATTATGCCCGATATTTTTGTTCCGGCCGATACCTCCGGGCGTTCCGGCTATTTTAACATGATTTACCAGCGTGGAACGATTTACCAGTTCGCATTTCAATACTCCGATCAGCACCGCGATTACCTTAAAAAGCTCGGCAATGCCAACGAAATTGAAGCATGGCTTGACCGTGAAAATGTAATCGAAAGCTTTGTAAAATATGCCTCCGGCAAGGGGATCCCCTACGATGCAGAGGGTATGAAAGCCTCCAGGCTTATAATAGAGACCCAGATCAAAGCGTATATCGCCAGGAATATTGTGGGAGAGGAAGGCTTCTATCCCATCATACAACAAATTGATAAAACCCTGTTGAAAGCGATAGAAGTATCGAAGCAGAACCTGCTGGTGGAAAACCTTAGACGATAAACCGGGTCAGATTTTTATTGTATTTTTCTATTTCCCGGAGGCCTTAGGGGTCTATTTTGATAACTCCAGCATCCTCAAGATAGGGGCCCGGGCTTTGTCGATAACATCCTGAGGAAGTAAAATTTCAGGCAGCTCGTGTTTCAAACAGACATAAAGCTTCTGCAGTGAATTGAGTTTCATATACGAACAGTCGTTGCAACCACACGTCGAGTCGACCGAAGGAGCAGGAATGAAGATTTTTTCGGGACATGCCTTTTTCATCTGATGAAGTATTCCGCTTTCCGTAGCCACAACAAACTTTTGCTTACTGCTTTTTTGAACGTAATTGAGCAAGGCCGTAGTGGAGCCAATAAAATCGGCCATCAAAAGAACCGGCTTTTCACATTCAGGATGGGCAATGAACTCAGCATCGGTATGTTCATCCAGAAGATTGGCAATTTTTTCTACCGAATAGAGCTCGTGTACCATACAGGCACCATCCCAGAGAACCATCTCCCTTCCGGTAAGATTGTTGATGTAGTTGCCGAGGTTTTTATCGGGAGCAAATATCAACGGCTGGTCTTTGGGAAAACTCTCCACAATTTTTACGGCATTGGCCGAGGTGCAGATTACATCCGAGAGGGTTTTGAGTTCGGCCGTGCAATTGATGTAGGAGATCACCTTGTGCCCGGGATACTTTGCTTTAAAAGCTTCAAATTTCTCAGCCGGAGCCGAGTCTGCCAATGAGCAACCCGCTTTAAGATCGGGCAGGATTACCTTTTTCGAAGGGTTGAGAATTTTGGCCGTTTCGGCCATAAAATGAACCCCGACAAATACAATGATGTCGGCATCGGTGCTTTCGGCAGCCTGCGATAAACCGAGACTGTCGCCCACATAATCAGCTATATCCTGCAATTCTGCCTCTACATAGTAGTGACTCAAAATTACTGCATTCTTTTCCTTCCTCAAACGGTTTATTTCCTCAACCAGCCTGATCTCAGGATTTACCGGTTCGTCAATAAATCCCTTCTCCTTTAGCATCACATCATCGTGTCTCATGGCAATGTAATAAGATTTAAAGAGGCAAAAATACAAATTTAGATTCTATTTCAGGCTTTTTCCGGGTCAGGATTATTATACGGCTCCCTGTCAGCGCCAAAAATTAAGTAAATGTTACTTATTTTGACTGGAAAACAGCGGAAGCTTTCCCTGCATTCCCTTGATTGTCGATTCCTTCAACATAGATAACAAATGCTGATTTTACCTGCGACAAGGGTATGGCAAATGTTGTACTGCCTTTTGTCCCGGGTTCCAATTGGGGATTCCAGTAAAGCGTGGTACGCATATCCTTGCCTGACTGGTATTTAATTCCGTGCGTCGAAAGGAAGCTCCGGGGTATCCGGTAACCGTCCCTGTAAGTCTCTTCCGGTGCTGGCAACGACATGCCCGGAGTCTTGGCTGTCCCGCCTTTCTTTGTGCTGATTTCGATTATACCCACATTGTTGAATCCGGTATACTTCTGAATATCCGACGGATCGAGTGAAATGTTGATTGATTCCACATCGTGCGGACTCACCATGTTCAGGGCATCGGCGCTGGTGCCCATTTTCTGGCCATCGATAACGATCAGTGCCCCCGATTGGGCTAAAAATGAATTTTGAGTCCCCATAAAAACAATCTGACCGTTCATCAGCGTATACGGTTTCATCATTTTAATCACCTCGGGCAGGCTGGTAGAGGTTTGCAACAGGGCTTTGTAGGATTCGCTCCGGGTTTTTGTTGCCGTTTGAGGAACGGGTTTGATTACTGCTGGCGCTTTTACTATAAAATCGGGATTGCTCCGGTAATAATCGGGGGAAGGAGATTCATAGCGCATGGCTGATGCAAAAATTCCCTCCCGGGCGATAATTTCCATACCGATTTTGTCTGAAAAGGAGGGTTCGAGCTCAATGTTAAATGAACCACGTCCACTTTCATCGGCTGCTGTGAAGGCATAATCACTGAAATCAAGCGGATTGAGGGAAGGAAAAATAAAATTTCCGTTTTCGTCGGCTGTAGTTGAATACATTTGCATATCGCGGCTGTTCAGAATACTGACTTTCGCACTCCCTGCCGGCTGGCCGTGCCGGGTAGTTACCTGGCCCCTGACTCCCTTGCTGGCAGTTAATGCGGCCATACTCCTGTCTTCTCCGAAGGCAAGTACATTTTCCCAGGAGAACCCTTTCAATTCATTGCTGATCAGGATATAATCAAGGGTCATTTCCACGTCGGATTCCTCATCCGACAGAACCGAAGTTTCCATAATGGGATTTTTCAATTCACTGTTAAGCAAAAAGTAATCCTTCAGATGGCAAAAGCTGTCTGCAACGCGGGATTTATCCACTACGGCAAGGGCAAGGCTGGCCGCAACCGGCTTTCCATCTGCATCTTCCGCCTGGACGGTTATTCTGACCTGGCTGTTGTCGATTTCCGGAGTTACCTTGAGTTTGAGCTGGCTCCTTTCAGGTGTAAAAACCAACCTGGAGGCAAGCAGGTCCCCATTTTGACTAAAAACTGAAATTTGCTGTAACCCGGGATTGAGTTCCTTTACCGGGATCCGGACCCTTGCCGGTTTGCCTGCTTCGAAAGTGGCAGCCCACACCAGATTGAACTTTTCGGTTACAGTGATAGCCAGGGTGCGCGGTTCTTCATTTGGGGAAATTATATCAGCATAAATATATCCGTCTTGCTGGCGCGTGACCGCTAAAGCCACTTTATCGGGGTTCTCAACGGGAAGCTCAAAGCTTTGACCCTTCCCATAGTTGCTGGTTATAACCATCCGAAAAATTTTGCCGGGCTCCGAACGGAAGGGGAAAAGCCCGTACCCTGGCATGAAAGTACCTGTTTTGGCCATCATCTGGCCAGAGTCATCCAGGATATCTGCCTCAACAGAAACGGGTACCGAACCGTGTGCCATTACATAATAGCCCATTTTTACCGGAACATTGTCAACCAGACTGCCCCCTTCGGGGTAGAATGCTACAGATAATTTATCGGCATCGGTACGTAAATTGTATTTTTGCATCCATAAATTGCGGGGATGCGATAAAGTAAGGGTTACAGGCTCAATGCCCGGATTTTCCGGCAATGTTAACCGGATGGATGCGGCTCCCTGAGCCGACCTCAGTTTACCCTCAGCCAATATTTTTCCGGCATGATTAACCGAATAAGTAAACGAATACCGGTTGACAGGCTGGCCTGCATGATCATTTACCAAAAGACCGATTTGGGCTTCCCTGCCTGCAGCGTACAGCTCTTCCGGATTAGAAAGGATTACGCTGGCTTCGCCTTCATAAGGCTGGTCAACGATGAAAGGTTTGACAAAGGCCTCATCGGGATTAAGCTGCAAAGGAGTGAACGCCACCAGGTAATACCTTCCCTTTTTGAGAACCGATGGCAGTCTTATATCCCCGTTTACCCTGGCATCATTGACCAGGAATTTGTCACCGGTGATAAATTTTCCGCTGGCATCATAAATATTTAGATTCAACCCGGGGCTCAGATTGCCGGGAGTTACGGCCGAGCGGCTGGTAACCCGGGCACTGAACCAAATAATTTCACCCGGCGTATACACGTCTTTGTCCGTCTGAACATATACTTTTTCGAGCGGAAACGCGTCGAACCATGCTGGCAGCACCGACGATATCTTATCCAGAATATTCGGTCCATCCTGGGCTGATGCATTAAGCAAAAGCAGAGCAGTTGCTAAAACAAATAATTTCTTCATATAAATGTTATTGATCTGCATCTTCCTGTAGTACAGTCATTCCTTTAATTGCCTTCCGGAGATCCTCATCAGGCTTGATAATATTGTAATTACCCCAAAAATTCTCGTCGTAATCCATGCTCATTTCAGCGAAAATATCATGGATGGTAAACAGTTCTCTTCCCGGAAATCTCTTCAGGTCAGTGTTTTTAATATCGGTTATGAGCAACTCAGAGGTGCCTTCAAACACAGAGTTCACACGATCTTCCCTGCTGCGGACCCGGAAGGCTATCAATGCTTTTGCAGAATGCAGGTACCACTGGTTATTATGAAACTGATAATCCACCTGGTAGTCAACATTCAGGGGCTTGACCCTGAATCCCCGTGGTTTTTTCTTTATCAGCGACTCTTCGGCCATTCCGAGGCCGTAATTATCAAGGCTGAAACGGGCATACACCAGGGCAAAGCTTTCTCTGTCGATGTACATTTCGCCTCTGTACAAAGGGAAGTTGATATTTTTAACCGGTCTGAAGGTGACCACATACACAGGATGTTCCTTATACCAGATTACATCAGATACAGTGTACCGGTATAGATGTTGAAACTCCTGATCGATAAAGGTTTCCATGGTTTTAACAGCATCGAGCTTGGTAATGGTATAGGGTCCGCCCTGCAGTTTAAAGTTCACCCAGTGAAAGGGCCTGACATCCGGACTTTTGCGGGCTTTCAGCAACCGTACCCTGTCTTCCCTGTAATCAAGCTGATAGGGTGATTTCAGCACCTCCAGAACCGCTTCAGAAATGGAGATATATTCATTGTCCTGAGTGATGGTTTCCCTGTAAAACCCGGTAAGCATGCGGTTATTTGTTGAATAGTTGGCCCCAATCCGGTTGCGTACGCCGTCCAGTATTTCCTCTACGGTAACAGCCTTTACCCTTACTTCCCGTATCCTGACAAACATGGAATGCAGTTGTATGGTTGTGCCGGGCTGCAGATCGCTGATGGCCCTCATCGATGTGGAGTATCCTACAAAGCTGAATACCAGGGAGTCAGTTATATGTTGTTCCGGGATTTTCAGGAGAAATTCACCATCTGCATTGGTAATTGTTCCTATGGGGTGGTGCAGAACTGAAATGCTGACATAGGACAAAGGTTCCCGTGTAACATAATCGGTTACTTTCCCGGAGAGGGTTAAAACCCCGGGATCAGGGGCTGTAAATCCGGTACCGGACAATTCACCGGTATCATCCAGAGCTGTGATGATTATGTAGTCTTCCTTCTGAATAAACCTGAATTCACCGTGAGGGAAGATCATATCCATAATTTCCGCCACAGGCTTGTTATTAACATGGAGCGTGAGGGTCCTTTCGGTGTCGACAAGCGAGGCGTCGTAGGAAAAGAAAATTTTCTCCTGCTGCGAAATCTTGAATAAAATCGAAGCAACAGGCAGTTGATCTGCGTGAACCGATATAACTCTGTTCAACACGGAATCCTGCTGCCCGGCACCATACGAAAACATGGTAACCAGCAGCAGGATGCCTGCAACAACTGCCTTTCCGGTCATGATCAGAAGACAGATTTCAGCTCAAATGAGGTTTTGAATTCTTCCCCTTCCCTAAGGACTTTAACTCTGATTTTCCGGTTTTCCTTGCTTTGTAGCAGGAGGTTGATATCGTTCAGACTGACCGATTGGTTACTGCTGTTGTTGATGGTCAAAATCTGGTCGTTTTCTTTCAGTCCGGCTAACCATGCCGGTGAATTCTCCTGAATATTGGAAATGGTGTAAATCGGCAGTCCCGGCATTGGATTGATAATCTCCATTCCGCTCATGTTGTAGTTGAAATTTTCCCGTACCAGGGGTGTCTGTGAGAGGGTCAGCCTCGCGTTCCGGTAATCGATGGTAACGATGAACCGGCGAAGTATTTCGGCCCCTAAAGTTCCGTTGCGGTCGTTGGCCGAAATCAACTGTTCAATCATTTCATTTTCCGGAAAAGATACGATAGGCTGGGAGAGTACCAGTGGTCCTACCCAGATCCCGTCAATCCGGCCCTTGGTTCCGAACAGGTCGCCGGAAAGGCCACGGCCCAGGAAGGTTTCGATATTTTTTTGCGGCAGCTTAATGCGGTCATCCGACTTTTCGGACAGCCACAGCGCATCGCTGGCCCCTGTGTCAACCAACAGTTTTACGGGAACTTCGGTAAGTTCATCGGTAACTATACTGGTGAAAATAAATGGTTTATATCCTTCGAAATGTAATGGAAGTATGATATCCCGGTTGCGGTCACGGTATTTAAAATGCTCAGGTCTGTAGAGTGTTATGCTTTCTCTCGGATAGTCGATGCGCACTACATAATCTTTAAAGAGATTGAATCCGATCAGGCCATGAACCGGTATGCCCAGAATATGTGATATCTGGAAGTTTTCGTCGATAACCATTTGCACTTCCTGGTTCCGGGCAACCATGCCGTCGAGTTTAATCGTGTTGTTTCCTGAGCGGTAGGCAGTCAGGGATTCACCATCGCCCAACCCTTTCACCTCAACCGGCATAAGATAGTTAAGGTTCAGTTTGTTAACAAAGGGAAGCTCTGTGATGATCGGGAAACGCACTCCGGTATCGAGAATAAAATTGAGCGTGTCGGAATCGTTGATGGTTACCGGAAGGATGATAAGGTTACTGGCCGATTTAAACTTGAGGGTGATCGATTTGTCGCGGGGATTTTCGATCATAAAGCCCCTGTTCAGTCCAAAATCGCGGGAAGAGCGTTCAAAGTCAATACTTTCTTCAAGAGGTACATATTCTCTCACCACCATCAGGTTGCCTTCGATTTCGAAGATGAGGTAGAAATCTTTCATCAGCTTGTCGAGCACAAACTTGATTGGTTTATTGGAGATGTTGAGACTGATTTTTTTATCGGCGACAAGCTTTGAGTTGTAGCTGTAGTCGATATTCAGGTACTTGCAGATTTTTTCGATAACATCTGAAAGAGGTTCATTTTCAGTATAAATACTGATGTTCTGGTCGAGTGCGGGTGCACTTCTGGGATCCTGGGCATATTGCACCATCGGCATGATCATGAAGAGGGCAAATGCTGCCAGGGATACCATTACGGATGCTTTTATTGTTTTCATGGCTTTATAAATAATTGTTCTTATTACTGATTAAAAAATATTGTCCATTCATGGATGTGAGTTCAAGGGAGAAAGTTAACCGTATAACATCCAGGATAAAATCGACCGTTTGCTGGTTGAAATTGGCAGTAAGCACAAGGCTGCTGAGCGCCGGATCGGCAAGCTGGATATTTACAAAATAGATTTTTTCGAGGGTTGCTATTACCTCAGAAAGGGGAGTTTCTTCAAACACGAGCTGGCGGGTTCTCCAGGCAGACAGGTTAAGGTCGGAGTTTACTGATTTTACCAATTTGAAATCCATGTTGGAAAGGGAACCCTTTTCTCCGGGAGCAAGTATCAGGTCACAGCCTGATGTTTGTGCCAGGG
>CAYMXK010000141.1:0-10633 GCA_964393915.1 uncultured Prolixibacteraceae bacterium | reverse complement strand
ATAATCTGCCTTTTTCGTTTTAAGACCGCATTGTAGATATGACCGGCGCATGTTTCGGCGGACATCATGCCCGATTCGTTGCGTGGAGATTCGCCCTGTGTTTTGCCTTCGGCATTGAGTGCCGCCTTTCGTACTTCTGAAGTGGTGAAGCCTGGAGCTACCACCAAAACATGCAGGTCCTTTTTGAGGTTTTCAATGCGCAGGGTATCAAGAAAACCACGCACCGCAAATTTCGACGCTGAATAGCCTGTGCGTCCGGGTAAACCCACATGCCCTGCTATGGAGATCACTCCAACGACCGAACCTTTACTTCTCAGGATATGCGGCAAGGCATATTTGGTACAGTATACAGTTCCCCAAAAATTGACATCCATTAACCGGCGAATCACCTCCAGGTCAACCACTTCGAATGATGCGCGCATCGTAATTCCTGCGTTGTTGATTAATACATCTACCCTCCCGAAGCGTTCTACAGCTGCTTCGACCAATCGGCGGCAATCGGTTTCAACTGAAACATCGGTTTGCACATTTAAAATTTCCGTACCCGACAGCTCTTAGCAGGTTCAATCTTTCAATACGACGGGCAGCAAGCACCAGTTTGGAACCTTCGCGGGCAAACCTTCGCGCCAGGGCCTCGCCTATTCCGGAGGAAGCACCGGTAATTACTATTATTTTATCTTTCATCTTATTAAAATTATTTAATTATTCAGGAATAAGGGGAACTCGCATGTCCTGATAGCTAACGTGATTGATATCTGGCTTGTGTTCCGCCAGCCGGTGGACTATACTCGTTTCACACAGATGAATTTCATCTTATATATGGCAAAGATAAAAAAGGGGATTAATTTTGCCGGAAAAACAGATTACAATGTACATAAAGATTTTACTGATTTTCCTTTTTTCATGGGGCGTCCATCTTAGCGGACAAGAAGTTACCATAAGGATTGCGGCCACTTCGGATGTTCATGGTGCCTTGTTCCCTTACGACTTCCTGAATAACAATGCCGGAGCACCCTCGCTGGCCTCGCTGCAGACGTTTACAGACTCGGTAAGAGGCATCCCCGGATCCAACCTGATTTTGCTCGATAATGGTGACCTTATTCAGGGAACACCGACTGCTTATTTTGCCAATTTTGTTCAAGAAGACAGCCTTAATCTGTTTGCAAGGGTACTCAACCATCTGAAGTTTGATGCGGCCACAGTGGGCAATCACGACATTGAGGCAGGGCCTGAAGTATATTACCGGTTGCAGCGTGAATTTCATTTTCCATGGCTTGGGGCAAATATTATAAACACAAATAGCGGGAAACCGGCTTTTGAGCCCTACACCATCATTGAACGAGAAGGAATCAGGATTGCCGTATTGGGGCTTATTACTCCCGGCGTGCCTGGCTGGCTGCCACAAACCCTTTGGCCAGGCCTGCAGTTTGAGGGGATAATTGAGACTGCCCGGCAATGGGTGGATCATATCCGTGTAAATGAAAAACCCGATGCAATTATCGGCCTTTTTCATACAGGATTAGGGCAAACCAGCACGGACAGTTCAGGAACTCTTCCTGAGAATGCCGGACATCTGGCAGCATTGAAAGTTCCGGGTCTTAATGTTATCATAACAGGCCACGATCACAGGCCGGGAGTTATAGAAATTTCATTGGCTGATGGTCAGATGGTCCATATTGTAAATCCCGGCAGTGGAGCCCGCAATATCGCATATGCAGAACTGGTATTCGCAAAAACCGGAGATTCAGGATCGATACTGAAATCCACCGGCACAAGAGTAATTTCAATTGAAAAAACCTCTCCGTCAGTCTCGTACATGAGGAAATTCAGGAGGGATTTCAAAGCTGCCAGAGCATTTTCCAATCAAAAGGTGGGTCGCCTTGCCAATGCATTGTCAGCCAGGGATGGACTATTTCAAAGTTCAGCATTTACTGACCTGATCCACGAGGTTCAATTAAACACAACGGGTGCCGACATCTCATTCACAGCACCTCTCACCATCAATGAGAATCTTGAAGCAGGCAGTCTCAGGGTACGGGACCTTTTTAAACACTACAGATATGAAAACTTTTTATATGTAATGGAACTTTCAGGGAAAGAGGTTAAAGACTTTCTTGAATATTCCAGCAGTCTTTGGTTTAACCATATGGAAAATGGCAAAGACCATCTGCTGAACCTGAGAAAGGACAGCCAAGGCAATGAGGTCAAAAACAGCGTTGGATTATTAAGTCTTGCCCATCCTTCATACAATTTCGACTCTGCAGCCGGGATTGTTTACCAGGTAGATGTAAGCAAGTCTCCCGGTGACAGGGTTTTCATTTCAGGTATGGAAAACGGGCAGCCCTTTTCTGAAAATAAAACGTATAAGGTGGCAATCAACTCCTCTCGGGGGAGCGGCGGCGGCGGACATCTTACCAATGGTGCAGGTATCGGACATGATCAACTCAGCGGCCGTATCGTTTTTACCTCCGTGGAGGATATCCGCTCCATTATGATTGAATATTTAAAAGAAAGAGGGGAAATCGCCCCAAAGGCCAGAAAAAATTGGAAAGTTGTTCCTGAAGAATGGTGGCAGGCAGGGGTTCAAAAGGATACTAAAGGGATTTTTCAGCCTTAACTGGTTCTAATCACTCTTTACGATTACGAGGTTATCGGCAGAAAGGGACATTTCACCATTCCAGCGATAAGCCGCCAGTGCTTGCCGGGAAGTGACGCAGGCGTCGACGCAGCAAATATTCGGGGTGATTACATGCGGCCCCCTGCCGCGGCAATAATGGCCAAAGAGAACAGGTGGAGCATCTTCAGGATAAATATCAAATTCGGGATAAATTTCAGGGGGAATGGTGTAGTGTGGCAAATGAAATTTGCTTTCAAACGACCAGTCGTTAAAAGTGAGACCCTTAGGTGATTGCCACCATTTTACCCTGAAGAATCGGTGAAAACGGTTGCGATGGTCATAAATTTTCAAATCAGGCGGTAAGATCATATAGATTCCGCGGGTAGATTGCAGAATGGCCTGAGAGAGAGCAGATTTGGGTTCCAGCACAAGATTACGGAAAACCTGCCGGGGAATTTTCCCTGCCGGCAACTGTTCCTTAAGGATTTCAATGTTGGCATCGCTCCAGTAAGCATGGATAATTCGCAGGCCATCAAGTTCAAGAAACAGGGGTAAAGTACGCAACCATTTTCGCATCTCCTTCCATTCTTCGGGATAGGGTTTAAATTCAAGAATAGTTTGGGTTACGGATACGTACCGTTTGCCTATTTTACTCAGAATAGGCTCTCTTATCTCATTTTTCAGATGGTACAGGATATTGTTGATTTCATGGTTGCCCAGAATGGCAAATGCTGAACCACCTTCAACCATTTGCCTTACGATTTGCAGGGTTTGTCTTATTTCTGAACCACGGTTGGTAAAATCGCCTACAAAAATTGCTTTTCGATCGGGGTGTTTAAAAAAACCGCTGGTTTTCTGGTATCCCAATTGCTTTAAAAGCTTCTTCAGGAGTGTAGCCTGACCGTGGACATCGCCAATAATATCATACATTATAATGTTCTCAGCATTTAAAGTGAATTACGAAGAATAATTTTAGACCGCGTTCTGAATTGACCGCGCTTCTGGCCTTGTGTTATTTCAATCATCCTTTTGCACATATCTGTAAAATCAGGGGTTAAAGTTGTCAGTCCCCCTTCTGCAATCTCTTTCATGGCTGAATCACCAAAGCTGACAATGCCAACATTTTCGCCAACAATAAAATCCGAGTTCCTGATCTGATGCATCAGTTTTATCAAAACGACATCCTCAGGAACAAAATATGCTTCGTATAATGCGGGTCTTAGAGACTCCGGATGCTTACAGATATGGTATTCAAATTTCTCTTCCATGCAGAACCTGATAAAACCATCGGTTCTGCCAGGGTAATCATCTTTGTTTATGCACATATAAACCAATCTGCAATATTTCTTCAGACTCCTTCGCATAGACCTGAGAGACTCATACATATCTTTGGAATAGTCATGGAAGACACAGTGATTTGACACCTGACCGTTATTGTTTTGTCCAATCAGACAGGTATTTTGTCCGGGTAGTTTCTGAAGAAAGCCGCCGTACTCCTCAAGTCCGGCAGAAGCCAATATATAAGAAGTATAGCTTCCGTTTCTCTGGGTCAAAAATTCCCTGATCCGGATAGCATCATTGTGATGAAAAAAAATATCTGCGGAGGCATTCTGCGGGAGCAAAGCTACAAGGGTATTGAATATGGCGGCTGAATAGGCGTTCAGTTCATCGAACAACAAAAAATACCGTTCATTAATTTTAATGTCGCTACTGCAAACATAATAGCCTTTTCCCTGTTGGCTTGAGACAATCCCTCGAGATTTAAGTTCATTCAGGGCATACATCACGGTATCCCTTTTAAGGGTATTATCGATGCATAACTGACTAATGGAGGGCAATTTATCGCCCACACTGAGCCTTCTTTCTTCAATGGCAGATGTAATGGCATCAACGACCTGGCGGTATTTGGGTACAGCTGATTTTACATTTATATGAATCAAGTTATTTGACATTAGCCAGGTATAAAAATTGAAAGTGCTAATTTAGTAATTTAAAAATGAGAGATGAGCAAAAAGTGCTTCAAAATATTTCATAAATTTGAAGATATATGTAGAATCCTAAAACCAACGAAATGAAAACGATAATCGAACTTTTTGAGTCCAGCGTGGGCAAATTTTCTGATAATATATACCTGTGGGAAAAAAGAAACGGCAAATACGAGGGGACTACCTACAAAGAAACCCACACAGAAGTGATGCGGTTTGCTGCCGGTCTCCTGAAACTGGGCCTTCAAAAAGGTGACAGGGCCGGATTAATGTCGGAAGGAAGAAATGCATGGATAATCAGCGAACTGGGGATTTTATATGCCGGAGGCATTAATGTTCCGTTGTCGGTAAGGTTGGATGCTGCCTCTGAGCTGGCCTTCAGGCTAAAGCATTCAGGAACAAAGATGTTAATCGTCTCCCGCAACCAGGCGCCGAAAGCGGAAGAAATCAGGGATACAGTTCCGGGGCTGGAGACCATTATTTACCTCGACGGGAAAGAGAATAAGCAGAAGGGAGACATTGATTACGAAGAAGTTAAAAGGCTGGGCGACCAATTGTTGGCAGAAGATCCAGGGAAGCTGGAAAAAGTCTGGAAGAGCGTTCAACCGGATGATGTTGCGAATATAAGTTATACATCGGGTACCACTGCCGATCCCAAGGGAATCATGCTGTCGCAGCTTAATTATACAGCCAACACAATTCAGGGCAACACCCTCATGACCATCGACACTTCCTGGAGAACGCTTGCCCTGCTTCCCTGGGATCATTCATTTGCGCATACTGCCTGTCTTTATTGCTTTATGTACAACGGGGCTTCGGTGGCTTCGGTCGAACAGGGAAAAACGCCTATGGAAACCCTGAAAAATGTGCCAAAGAATATCAAAGAATTTAAGCCTCACGTAATGATGAGCGTGCCGGCATTGGCCAAAAATTTCAAAAAAAACATTGAAACCGGGATACGCGCAAAAGGCCCTGCCGCCGAGAAGCTTTTTAATTTCGCCTTGCGTATTGCTTACCGCTACAACGGGAATGGCTGGGACCGGGGAAGAGGTACAAGGATTTTTCTTAAGCCGCTGGTCGGTTTATTCGATAAAATTCTGTTTAGTAAGGTAAGGGAAGGTTTTGGAGGAGAGATGCGCTTCTTTGTTGGCGGAGGCGCGTTGCTCGACATCGAATTGCAGCGTTTCTTCTACGCCATTGGGATACCGATGTGTCAGGGATATGGATTATCCGAATCGTCGCCGGTAATTTCCAGCAACTCCCTTGAATCCATCAAGTTTGGTTCATCGGGTAAATTGGTTAAATACCTGGATATTAAAATAGTGGATGACAATGGAAATGAATTGCCCCAGGGTCAGAAAGGTGAAATATGTGTGAAAGGGGATAATGTGATGCTCGGATACTGGAAGAATCCGGAAGCTACAGCCAGTGCACTTAAAGGCGGATGGCTCCACACCGGTGACATGGGATACCTTGATGCCGACGGATTTCTTTTTGTACAGGGCCGGTTCAAGAGCCTGCTGATTTCCAACGACGGGGAGAAATTCAGTCCGGAAGGGATTGAAGAGGCGATGGTCGACCAATCACCCTACATTGACCAGGTGATGCTGTACAATAACCAGAATCCATATACGGTGGGCATGATTGTTCCGAATATTACGGCAATTAACCGGGAACTGGAAAAGCATGGAATAAAACCTGGATCGGAGGAGGCGGGTCAGGCTGCACTGAAAATCATCCAAAGCGAAGTGGATGCCTATAAAAAAGGGGGGAAGTTCGAAGGATCATTTCCGGATAGATGGCTTCCCGCTTCTCTGGCTGTACTGCCGGAAAACTTTAATGAGGAAAATTCCCTGATCAATTCCACGATGAAGATGGTTCGCGGCAAAATAACAGTCTACTTTGCCAGGGAGCTGGAATACCTCTATACTGCAGATGCAAAAAATATCATTAATCCAATGAATCTTGAGGCCATCAGGAAGTGGCATAAAAAGTAAGTGTGATATTATCCCTTAGATTTATTTTCAGAACAGTCGTTTCTGTATTCCGTGATCCATATTTTTCGCTGCTTCGCCGAGAAGATGGTTAATTGCAGCATGACATCTGCCACAACTGGTTCCGGCGCTGGTCTGCAGTTTTATCTCCTCCAGGTCCAATGCTCCGTTTTCGATAGCTTTCAATAATTCTCGTTCAGATACAAAATTACAGACACATACCAACTTCCGGGACATACTTACGTTTTTTGAACAGAAACAAATTAATGCAAAATCAGTTCATGAACTGATTTTCAACAAAAATTCTCACAAGTCTGTAGATGTCAATAACTACGTCACGCTTGGGCAATGCCCCGTATATTTTATCAACATAACGGCCTTCTGACAGAATTCTGAAAGAAGCTTTAAAATTGAGGTCATAAACCCAGGAGAGTTGCATAACCTTCATATCCTCCTCTGTTTTCAAGCATTCCCTGGAGATGGTTTTCCCGCTTTTTACGGCCAGGGCAACATCCTCGGATATCCCTTTTCCCCGGGGCAGTTCATTGGTGATGGTATATTTCTGTTCGCCAAGCGGATTGGCGTAATGGCTGGTTAAAGTCTCGAGAATATCCAGTCTGTCGGCGTCACGCAGAATTTTGCAAAAAAGAAGTTCCCTTTCACTGAGCGTATCAGGAAGCAATGTTTTATTGTGCTGATAAACAGCTACTTTTATAATTCTGGCTATATCAGGATCGACCCCCTGGAATACATTTCCCCGTTCCAGCTCATCGATCCCCATGGCAGCATGATCGCCTGAGATGGCATCATCAAACGTGTTGTATTTCAGTAATTGGGGGAACCTGCCAAGGTCGTGCAATAATCCGGTAATGCGAGCCAGGGCAACATCTTCCTTTTCGAGATAGAGAGATGCCGCAATCTTCCCTGCCAGCTGGGAGACCCTCAGGCAGTGTTGTTTTTTAAAATCAACCTGTCTTGCCTGGCCTTTGTTCCAACCCGAATAAAATAATAAAAACGAGTCGAAAAACTGATGGCACTTTATATCTAGTTCAACAATACTCATCACAAAAACTATATTTAACGTGCAGGTAAATATAGGCAGGGTGCGGAAAATCAGGCAGGATGAAGGGTAACAGTTATTAACGTATTAATCAACAATTGAAGATAGGCGGGTAAAAATCTGAAGGAAAAGAACAGTTGTTAACAATTGTGTGAAATTGCGGGAAGTGCCACCACGAAAGATTGCGCAAATTTATTTACCCAAAATAATACTCAGCCGAATGATTTGAACGGGATTTTTTCAATAATATGGTAAAGTTTGCTATTTTTGCACCGCTTTTAAGGAAGCAGTGTCCGATACAAACAGGCCCTATAGTTCAATGGATAGAATTTCAGATTCCGGTTCTGACGATTTGGGTTCGAATCCCGATAGGGTCACTTCATGAGACAAGTCCAAAAATGATGGATTTGTCTCTTTTTTTTTCCCATTTTATTTTGTTGTCTATCAGCAGCATAAGTCCACACTACCTTTCCTGAACCTGGAATAACCCGGGTTAGATTACGGAAAACATCGTCACAAATTTCGGAGCCCGGATGACCGTTGATGAATTCTTGTGAAAACAAAAGAAGCGTCTGATAGTTCAATAGAAACAGAGTAATTTGGTTTTAGGAATCAAACAACTGGAAGGAAATCCGGTAAGAGATGTTAAAACCAGAGAAATGAATGATTAATTCTAAACAAAATAAAATGGCAATTAAATTTTTATTAGGGCTTTTTTTTATTTGTGGTTTACTTATCCACTGCAGAAAAACTGATGGCACTTTATATCCTGATCAACAATACTCATCCCAAAATCATGCCGATAATAGAATCCAGCCCTGGGAAAAGAACCCGTGGTACTGGCAATACAAAGGAGAACCGGTTCTGTTGCTGGGGGTTAGCAATGACCACAATTTATTTCAATGGGAAGAGGATAAACTTATTCCACACCTTGATTCGATGGTGGCAGTTGGTGCAAACTATGTGCGTAATACAATGAGCGACCGCAGTGACGACAACCTGTTTCACTCTCCCGCCGACCAGGTCGTGCCGAATAGTTCCGACATGGGTTTTAAACTGTATCCTTTCCTCAAAACTGAAGAAGGGAAATACGACCTGGATCAGTGGAACGATGCGTATTGGGAAAGGTTTGAATTCTTCCTGAAAGAAACGGAGAAGCGGGATATCATTGTTCAGATTGAAGTTTGGGACCGGTTTGATTACTGGAGCGACTATTGGCTTGTACATCCGTATAATCCTAAAAACAATGTGAATTACACCCTGGAAGAGGCGGGTTTAAAAATTGAATACACGCAGCATCCAGCCAGCAACCAGCAGCCCTTTTTCTTTACCACGCCAAAACAGCAGAATAACATAACCGTGCTTAAATTCCAGAAAAAATTTGTGGAAAAAATGCTCTCTTTTTCGTTAAATTTTGACCATGTTTTGTATTGCATGGATAATGAAACGGAAGCCGAAGAAGAATGGGCCATCTACTGGGCAGAACTGATTCAGGAAAAAGCATTGGAAAGGGGTGTAAAGGTTTGCATGACCGAGATGTGGGGAAATTTGGATTTGAAATCTGAAATCCACAGGCGGACATTCGATCATCCTGAAAGATATGCGTTCTGTGACGTGTCGCAAAATACCTGGCAAAATGGGCAAGTCCAATGGGATAATTTTCAGTGGGCGAGAGATTACCTATCATCAAAACCAAGACCGATAAATACGGTTAAAACGTATGGATCAGCTAAAAATACGGATGGACTGGAGCGTTGGTGGAGGCATGTAATAGGTGGTGCCGCATCGGCAAGGTTTCACCGTCCGCCTCATGGTTTAGGTTTATCGGAATTATCGGTTACGGCGGTAAAAGCGGTGAGGGAGATAGAGTCGGTCGTCAGATTCTGGGAATTGTCTCCGGGGAATGAAACACTTTCCCAAAGGGATGAAAATGAAGCGTATTTAACATCAGAACCCGGAGAAAATTATGTGCTTTACTTTCCAAATTATGGAGAGGTCGGATTGGACTTAAAGCATTACAGCTCAAATTTTACAATAAAATGGCTGGAATTAAGTACGGCAGAATGGAAATTGGAACATACAATTTCGGGAGGTGAGATTGTTGAACTGGAAACGCCCGGCACCGGCAGTTGGGTGGCTGTGATATATAAATAGTAAAAGAACCATTAATGAGTAATAGTTAAATTTGTCAGGAATTAGTTCACTTAATAACTTCATGTTAAGCAAGCAAGTTCTCAAGTTTCAATTTCCATTTTTCCCAATCCGGCATTTCTTTGGTTTGTAAATCAATAAATTTCTGAGTGTGGTTGTG
Source organism: uncultured Prolixibacteraceae bacterium (assembly GCA_964393915.1). Taxonomy (GTDB): domain Bacteria; phylum Bacteroidota; class Bacteroidia; order Bacteroidales; family Prolixibacteraceae; genus UBA1413. The sequence goes on along the minus strand of CAYMXK010000141.1, from coordinate 666 downwards.
ATGAACCAAATGGCACAATTCATGAATAATTACATACTCAATGCAACCTTTGGGCGCTTTGATTAATTCAGGGTTTAAAATAATTTTGCCTTTCGGAGTGCAGCTTCCCCAACGTGTCGGCATGTTTCGTAATATTATTGAACTTGGTTCAACATTGTGTTTTTTAAATTTGTCAATCATGGGTAATGCAATTGCATGAAATTTATCCCGTGCATGTTGCAAATACCATTCTTGAAGCAGATCTTTAACTCTTACTTTATCTTTGGCAAATACTACAATAAATTTACCTTTCAATTTAACCGATTCTTCGATTCCTGTTTTAACTTGCAAGCGATACTGTCTGCCTAAGTAAAGATGTGTTTCTCCGCTTATATATTGTCGCTTAGGGGTCTTTGGTTGAAAAGATAAGAAAAAGCTTTGCTGCCTGATTATCCAGGGAGCTTTTTTTTTAATTTTTTCTTTTACTTTTTCCAAGGAGGTGTTGACCGGTGCTTTTACCAAAACTTCCATTTCCGGTGTAACGGTAATACCCAGTGATTTCCGGTCTGAATATTCCAAACGAAAATCAATGGTTTTGCTTCCGAATTGTATCGCTTCAGTCATTACTTGTAGCGGATTTTAGCAACCTCAATGCATTTATTGGCAATTTCATCCAGCTCACCAAAA
>CAYMXK010000140.1:0-10670 GCA_964393915.1 uncultured Prolixibacteraceae bacterium | reverse complement strand
CCAGAGGCTATTATTGCACCCGCCGAAGCATCATAAGGCTCGCCGGGTTGGTCCCGGACATTGAAATCCCATAAAGGGATTTCCCCCTCCCTGATTTTGGTGCTGCTGATAATATAATCCGCAATTTTCTCCGCCTGCGATAAAAAAACCGGGTTCCGGGTTTCACGGTATACCATGGTGTACCCGTACAATGCCCATGCCTGTCCCCTGGCCCAGCTCGAATCGTCTGAATATCCCTGGTAGGTATTTTGGGCAGTGACCTGGCCGGTTTCAGGATCATAGCCTACTACATGGAAAGAACTATAATTATTTCTGAAATGATTTTTCATGGTGGTTTCGGCATGTTTGACCGCTATGTTGTAAAATACCGGCTCCCCGGTTTCTCTCCATGCCCTGAATAAAAGTTCCAGGTTCATCATATTGTCTATAATCACCGGGTACTCCCATTTGTCGGTATGATGGTCCCAGGAACGAATACAACCCACATTTTCATTAAACCGTGTTATTAAGGTCCTTGCAGACTGGATTAAAGTTTCCCTGTATCTGATATTATTCGTCAAGCGGTACCCATTTCCGAAACTTGGCATCATTTTAAATCCGAGGTCATGGTTGGAGGCATTCATTTTTTCTTTTTCCAGTAATTCCGTATAATAAATTGCTTCCGCTTTCCATATAGTATTACCGGTTAGCTCATACATCAGCCACAATATCCCGGGATAAAATCCACTGGTCCAGTCTTCCCTGCCAACATAGCGGATCGCGCCTGTATGGTCGAGGCTTCTGGGAAAAATTTTCTCTCCCTGTTTCTCCGATTTAATGCTGAGGTCCGGGAAACCGGCCAATTGGTTTGATATCCTCTCAACTATCTTCCGGTTGTCACCCGGCACACCTGACGCCGGATGGTTGGTACAGGAGACAGAGAAAAACAGATATACAAATATCAATTGTATTTTTTTCATTAATGCCGGTTTGATTTTTCGTTATCAAATGTAAGGTGCCGGTGGCTGAAAGTTTACCCCATATGTTACCAATTGCTGGGAGGAGTGTTCCAATTTTGTACATATGTCACAGGATGTTACATTCGTGCTAGCAAAATATTTGTTTTCAGTATTTTAAGGAGGGTTAAAATTCGTAATTTCGCAATGAATAGTTATGGAATGAATAGACTGTCTGTTTTAATATTATTGTTTTTTTCCGTTTTATCCCTTTTGGGCAAGGATAATCAAATGGTATCCCTGTCAAAAGTGACCCCTGACGGAGGAGTAAGTTACACATCGGTGATGTGCATCGGGGAGGATGATTTTGGCTTTATCTGGTTTGGAACCAACAACGGACTTTACTCCTATAATTCTGCCGAAATCAGGAGGTACAGTCATATTCCCAATGATATCACCAGCATCCCTACCAACAGGATCAATGAACTTTATACCGACTTCACCGGACAGCTTTGGATTGCCACCGAAAACGGTTTATGTGCTTACAACAGGAAAACGGATAGTTTCACCACCTATTCCCCCAGAGATCAGTTTGGCAATTTTTCAGGTAAGGTAATTAACTCTTTTTTTCAGGCCCCTGACAGCACATACTGGATTGCAGATGAACTCGGATTTGGTACATTTCACATTGATTCCAACGTGGTTCATTACAAAAACATAAACAACAAAACAAGCAATATCAGGCAGGTATCCTGTGATGAAGCCGGTACAATCTGGGTATTTTATTCTGACGGTGATATATTCTACCAAACACCAAACACAAATACTTTCCTCTTTTTTGCTAAAGGTCTTCCGGGCAGAGTACGCAGTGTTCTCTTTGGCCAGGACAACATCTGGGTTGGTTATGAGGTGAACGGAGTACTTTGTTTCAACCTTGACGGATCAGTAAAATTGCATTTCCATGCAGATCAATCAGGACAGGGCAGATTGCCGGGCAACCAGGTGCGAAGTATAATTCATGCGGAAAATGAAGATATCTGGGTCGGCACCTATGAGGGGGTGGTTATTATCAGGGATTTCGAAGTCGTGTCGGTAGTTCAGCCTGACAGGTATCCGGAATTGCCCAACCATTCAATTTGGTCTCTCTATAAAGACTCGAAAGGCAACATTTGGATCGGTACCTGGCTTGGAGGTTTGTGTTTCCACAGCGACTACAATAACTCATTTTTCCACTATACACAATCAATGCCTGTAAATGCTTTGAGCTATTCGGTGGTGAGTTCGTTTATTCAGCTACCCGGCAAGGACCAGATTATCGTTGGAACAGAAGATGGCATCCTCAATTATTTTGATGTAGGGACAAATGTATTTTCAAAAGAACAGGTTGGTGATGCTTACATCATTTCTAAAAGTATAAAAAGCCTGACTTACGATAAAAATGAAACCTTGTGGGTGGGTACTTACGGACTGGGCGTTTTCTATAGGAAAAAGCAGGAAAATACATTCAGGCATCTTGATGTACCCTTCCCGTCAGGTATTCAGGCTTTAAATATTTGTGCTACAGAAGAGGGCGTCTGGGTGAGCAATTATCCTAATGGAGTTTATTTCTACCATTTTGAGTCAGGAAATTTTACCAACCATCAGCACAATCCGCTCGATATTAACTCCATTTCAGATCAGAACGTACATAAGATTCTTCAGGACAGAACCGGCAACATGTGGTTTGCCACGCGGAATGGCCTAAATTTGCTTGAAAAAGGTTCTGACCATTTCATCCATTTTTTTCATCAGGAAAACAACCCCCAAAGCATTTCCAGCAATACCATCTATACCATTTATGAAGATAAGAAGGGTTTTTTATGGTTAGGAACCAATGGGAAGGGTCTTGATAAATTTGATCCGGCCACCGGGACTGCCGAACATTATACAACTTCCGACGGATTGCCCGGAAACGAGATTTTATCCATTCTTGAGGACCGGGAAAACAGATTATGGTTGGCTACCACCGAAGGTCTTGGCGTTTTTGATCCTGAAACAGGGGAGGTAAGATCTTTTACAAGTGGTAATGGCATTCAAAACAACAGCTTTAATCCCAATTCAGCTTATTCTTCAGGTAGCGGTGAACTTTATTTTGGGGGTACCAACGGTTTTATCAGGTTTTTCCCTGAGGAGATTATTACCAATCCTGTTCCGCCTGATGTCATTCTTACCCATTTTTTTATACATAACAGGGAGATACTTCCCGGTACGCATAAAAGCCTGATGGCTGACGTGATAGGTAAAACCAACTCCCTGACTCTGAATTACAACCAAAATTCCATCAGTTTCAGATTTGTGTCCGGCAATTATATTAATCCGGGAAAAAACAGATTTAGATACCGGTTGGAGGGGCTAAGCGACGAATGGACAGAAACTGATGCAAACGGGAGGGCCAATTTTACCAATGTGCCGCCGGGCAAATATATCTTTGAAGTGAAAGGGGCAAATAACGACGGGGTCTGGAATGAAAATCCAACCCGTGTTTCGGTTACAATTATTCCTCCTTTTTGGGCGAGATGGTATTCGTGGTTGTTTTATTCCATGCTGGTTATTTTGACGATACTCTATTTCAGGCAACAGGTAATCAATAAACAGAAACTTAAAAACGAGATTGAACTTGAAAAAGTAAACCGCGAAAACGAGGAGTACCTGCACCAGATGAAGCTTCAGTTCTTCACTAATATCTCGCATGAGTTCAGGACGCCGTTGACATTAATCCAGGGGCCTGTTGACCGTCTCATCAGGGAAGGAAACGGAGCGGAGTCATCACAAAAGAGCTTGTCGCTTATAAAGTCCAATACCGACAGGCTGCTTCGGCTGGTCAATCAATTTCTCGATTTCAGGAAGGCAGATTCGGGAAAACTGGTTTTACATCCTGTAAACGCTGAAATCATTTCATTTTGTAATAATATTTATTTCTGTTTTCAGGAATATGCCCGGCAACGTAATTTTGAATTTAATTTCAGCTCCTCCATGACAAGGCTGAAGATAGATTTCGATCCGGATAAACTTGATAAAGTGCTTTTTAATCTCCTCTCCAATGCTTTCAAATACTCATCTGACGGCGGAAAAGTTAATCTGACCATTCAAAGCAATTCCAGGATCAATTCCGGGTTTTATGGAAATACCTATGTCGTAGGGGAGGCAGTTTCAGGCGATTTTGTAGCGATAAGTGTATCTGATTCAGGGAAAGGGATTCCCCGTGAAAACATATCCCGGATCTTTGACCGGTTTTATCAGATTGAAGGAGATCAGACATTGGGCACAGGCATTGGACTTGCCATGACGAAGAATTATGTTTTGTTGCATGGTGGTCAGCTTGAAGTGGCTTCCTCCGAAAGCAGGGGATCCGTTTTTTCTGTATACCTGCCTTTGGTTCAGAAAGGAGCCCTTGCGGAAGGCGAGGCCATGGGCCATGACTACTCAAACGTTTCCGGGAATTCGCCAGGGTATACTCCTCCGCCCTTGCCGTCAGGGGTATTGGAAGATGAGGGCAGGTATGAAGATGCCCTGATCCTCGTTGTTGAGGATAATCCGGAACTGCTGAATTACCTGGGAGAAATCCTTCAGGGTCATTACAGGATTGCCCGGGCCAGAAATGGCAGGGAGGCATTTGAGCAAATCAATTCACTGTTTCCAGATCTGATTGTCTCTGATATTATGATGCCTGATATTGATGGCATTGAACTGTGCCAAATGACAAAGAACGACATCAGGACAAGTCATATTCCGTTTATTCTGCTGACGGCACTCGATACTGTCAGGGACAGGATTTCCGGGCTGCATTCAGGGGCCGATGCATATATCGCAAAACCCTTTAACGATGAATTGCTTATCGTGCAAATCCACAACCTGCTGGAGTCAAGGCGATCGCTTCGTGAATCTTTTGGTTCAGACCAGAAATCATGGGAAGATAAATTTAGTTCCTTGGATCTGGATAAGAAATTGATTATAAAGGCTATAAAGGTAGTTGAAGCCAATATGACCGATGCTGAATTTTCGGTTGAAAATATGGCTTCCTTTCTTAATTTAAGCCGCACGCACCTGCACCGGAAGCTAAAATCCCTGACCAACCAGTCTGCCACGGAATTCATCAGAAGCGTGCGTTTGAAGCATGCCGTTAAACTTATCCAGGAAGGCAACCACAAAATAAACGAAATCGGATATGCCGTCGGATTTAATTCCCACAACTATTTTACAAAATCATTTAAAAAGCAATTTGGCAAGTCACCAAGTGATTTTATCCGTGAGCATCAGGGAAATTCCTGACCGGATGTCAGCTTTTACTGGCCGGTCTCAGGGCAAAAACCATTTCAGTATCTCCTTGGCAATAAGGTGGTGCCCCTTTTCATTGGGGTGGTTAACCTGCGACATATATTCTTCAAGACTTTCTCCGGCAAGGGCAATTTCTCTGAATGCCAGGTAGCTGTCGGCCAAACCGCATTCGTATTTCTCAGCAAGATCCCTGATTATTTGAACGTATGGTTCTAATTCATTGTCTTTGGCGGTTATATCTACCCTTTGGTCAGGGGAGGGGGTGAGCAATATTACCTTTATTGATCTTCTCTGCGCCTCCACGATCATTTTTTCCATTGCCGCGCGCGACGCTTCGGTCCCTAATCTCCGGTCATTCAGTGCATAGTCGATAAAAAGTACATCGGGTTTATGGTTCAGGACATCGCCAACAAAACGTCTTTCACCCTGCACAGAATTTTCCCCACCTATTGCTGTGGTGATAATGTTTATTACGGCATAGGGATATACCTCCTTTAAAAGCCTCAGCAATTGATGCGGATAGGCATCGGTTGTATTTACCACGGGGGTTTTAAAATAACCAGAGGGTACAGAATGTCCATGAAATACCAGGTTGATGGTGCGGTTTCCGGGCCATTTCTGCATCAATTCCCTTTTGATGTCTGTCAGGTAATCACCACTCTTTTGGTTGGGCTCTCCTGGAATCTTACATTCCGCCGTTATAAAGCCGGATGATAATTGAAATATAGTCAGAAATGAAATAACAACAGATTTTATAGAATATTGAAATTTTTCATCTTTCTTCATCGTAAAAGGTTTTAATTTGCAGATATCGTTGTGCAGAAACAAATGTACAATACATTTTTGGTGGATAAAAAAATAGTTGGAAATGGACACCAATTCATTAGAGACATTAAGTGCTGATTCCGGCAAGCGGGACAGCTTTTACGGTGACCGGAGTATCGTGATTTCCGCAAAGCTTCTGCATAAGATAAAGGAGAACGTGCTGATCAACTCCCTATACATCACCGACATGGGTTTCTATCCCTTCGCGAAGAACCACTTCAGGAAGAGGATTGAAGGGATTCCTGAACAGATACTGATCTATTGCGTTGATGGTTCAGGAACCATTTGCGCAAATGACATCCATTACCAGCTTACGGCAAATACCTGTTTCGTCATTCCTGCCCATCAGCCCCATGCATATTGGGCGGATAGCAACACCCCCTGGTCAATCTACTGGATACATTTCGGAGGGGAAAGAAGCCGGTGTTTTGAAGATTTTTATTCCCGGGTCATCTCCATTCCGCCCTGCTCTTCATCCCGTATCGATGAAAGGATCAAACTGTTCACTGAAATACTAAACGCGCTTGAATCCGGCTTCTCCAATGAGAACATCGAATTTGCCAATATGTGCCTCAATTCGTTGCTTGCAACCTTTTTTTATGTTGAAAGCTACCGCACGGCAAAGGGGTATCACAGTAAGGACCCTGTCGACCAGGCAATTTTCTATATGCAGTCAAACCTTCATGCCAGTCTGAGGTTAAAGGATATTGCCGGCCATGTTCAGTTGTCCGGATCCCATTTGTCGAGGGTTTTCCGGAATAAGACCGGTTCCTCGCCCATTGACTATTTTATCAACCTGAAAATGCAGGAAGCTATTCGCCTGCTGACCAACAAAAACCTGAGAATAAAGGAGGTGGCCTTCGCAATCGGATACGACGACCCGTTCTATTTCTCCAGAATTTTCACCCGCCATTTCGGTTCCAGTCCGGGTACATTTGTCAAAATCACAAGAAACAATCCCGTCTAGCTGTCCAGGATGGCCGAATACTCCACGAGTTTCAGGTGATTCCTGCTTCCTGCATGCGAAGGGTTCTTATCGCTGACCTCCTTTAATAACCGGATGGCTTCAGGGATATTCCCTTTTCCCCATTCCCCGAGTCCCCGTAGATACCTGCATGTAAGCTGGTTCCTGTAACCGAGGTCATCATCCCAGATCAGTAGGTCAGGCAGGGAAACCGCGAAATAATCGATCCTGATTTCATCGTTTTCATGGTTTTCACCGTATTCAACCAATTTACTGAAGAGCGCTTCCGCCTCTTCCGGTTTCCCAAGTTTTTTTAGGGCAAGTCCCTGGTAGAAGATGGTATCGGGCTGCTGGTCGTTGTAAAACATGGCCGCAGAGGGAACATCCAGCCCTTTGGAGGCTGTTTCCCAGCATTTCCGGGCCTTTACATGTTCGCCCAACTGTTCGTAAGCCACTCCCAGCCAGAAGTATTGCTCGTTTTCCAATGCTCCGTAAAGCTTTCCCTCTCCCAGGTTTTCAGGGTATTTCATAGACCGGAGAAGAAGGGCTGCAGCCTTTTCCGGATTGCCACCTTTAATTTCAGACCTGGCCATTTCCGTGAGGCTGGCCACATACTGCCCGCTTACTTTTCCCTCACCGCCTTCCCATGGATGGAATTTTCGCTGCATGATCAGCTCCAGCGCTTTTTCATTTCTGCCCAGCAGGTTATACAGTGTTGCCTTTTCAAGGTAGAGATCGTCCCGGTCATCCGTAAGCGACGGGTATTTTTCAAGAAATGAGAGTCTTTTCTCCGGCGATTCGTTCATCCGTTTATACAACTGGTCGAGTTCCATCAGGATGCGCGCATCTGTCGGATCGGTTGCAAACGCTTTTTCCAGGCTGGCCAGCGCCTTTTCAGGTTCTTTCCGTTTGTTGAAATAGGCCAGCGCCAGGTTGCGCAGCGTTGCCGGAAACTGATCGCTGATATTCACCGATCTTTCCCAGCAATTAATGGCGGCATCGTAATTCCGGACGTTGTACCAGAAATTTCCGAGGTAATACAATGCCTTGTAATCAGTTGTGTTTTGCTGAATGGCCCATTCAAGCACAATAACTGCTTCGGGCTGGTTCGGAAAACAGTAGTCAGGACAGGCATTAGCGGCCAGCCGAAGGGTCTCAGCTGACTCATTGGTCAGACCTCCTTTCATCTGAAACCAGGCTTTATAATAGAATGCAAGCGGATAAACCGGTGTCTCTTTTTGTTCCTCAATACCCACGCTGATGAGTTCAGTAGCTTCCGCATACATTCCTGCCCAGGCATAATCGAGGGCAAATTCCGTATAGGTATGAATATTTCCCCTGATCAGAGTTTTGAAGTACTGCAGCTTCTCCTGGCTTCCGGGGTGCAGCAGCATATCCTCGAACAGGAGGCCGAAGTTGAATTTGTCAAGGGCAAGTGATTCCTCCATGATCGACAGGGCAGCGGCGTCCCTGCCGAGTTTGCGGAGGATGGCTGCCTTGAGATGGCGTGCCTTGTGGTGATTTTGGTTTCTCGCCAGAGACCTGTCTGCCAGTTCCAGCGCTTCCCCGGGCCGGTTGGCCTTCAGTGCCAGTCGGGCCAGCTGGAAATAGCCGCTGTCCTGCCAGGCTGCATTCCACACCGACTTATAGAGGACTTCAAATGCTTCCTCCTCCCTTCCTGTGAAGACCAGGGAAACGCCAAGATGGTAAAATGGCTCGCCGTCAACCGGATTGGGATTTCTCTCTGTCAGGGTGGCAATGGCCCTCCTGAAATATTGTTCAGCTTCCTTAAACCGTCCTCTTCGCAGGTGCCAGAGACCGAGGGCATTGTTCACGCGGCTTTCCCGGGGATCACGCCGCAGGGCTTCCATGTAATAGTCAAGGGGTGAGAAGGTGGCATGCCGGTATTGTTCGAGATGGAGGCCGGTAAGGTAGACCTGTTCCGTACTTTCAACCGCGGCGGGTTCCGGGGCTGCCTTCGCCGGTTCCGGCAATGGTCTTTCGGTCTTGTCGCCGGGAGTCCATTCCACCAGAATTTCCCCTCCGGAGGAGATCACCATTGCTTTAAGCATGGAGTGGTCGCAGTTTTCCGGCAGGGTTACCGGTTTCATGTATGATGTTGCCGGATGAAATCCAAATGTTTCATCGACCAGGATCTCATTTCCACAGGTGAGCCTGACTATTGCATTTTCGTAAACTCCGGTGGTATATGCGCGTAAAAGGGCCTTGCCGTTTTCAGTCTCCAGGTTTATCATGGCCTCCCTGGTGGCATTTTTGACCACCCCGATATCACGGTAGGGCATAAAATACTGACTGAATGATTTCTCCTCACCGGGCATGATCCATGAGAAATCGGGCTGGTTGTCGGTGTACACGCCGCACATCAATTCAATATAAGGGCCGTCTTCATCTGTAAGGTTGCGGTCCCAGGCCTGCCCGAAATCGCTGTGCCCCCAGGTCCACTGTTTTTTTCCGGGGGAGACATGGTGATTGGCCACATGGAGCAATCCGCCCCGGGTGTCGTGCTCATAGCCGCCTACGAAATCGTATTTTGAGGTGATCGCCATGTACGAGGTGGGTACCGGTATGTTTTTATATCTCGATATATCGGTTCCCGGCGAGTAATCTACCTTGTAATAGGTACCCCTGGCAACAGGAAATTCCGAAACATCGCGCTTGCCGTGATCAAATACCGCATGAACATCCGGAGGAAAAACCGATTGGTAGTGGTCATTCACCTTTACGGCCGGATTGGCCCACCACAGGAAGGTCTGGGGCTGGTCGGTGCGGTTGTAAAGTTTTACTTTTATTTCGAGGTAAGCCTTGTCGGGGTAAAGCGTAAAACCTGCCATGCCGCGGGTCCGGAACATCCTCTCCACTTCACTGCACCAGACGGTAACGCTGCCGTCAGGATTTTCCTCAATGCAATGGTCTGTCGGCTCAAAGGTGGACGGGCGATGATGCTGCGGCCAGTTAAATTCAATCCCGCCTGAGATCCATGGGCCTGTAAGCCCGACCAGTGCAGGTTTTATAACCTGGTTGTAGTAGACGAAATGACGCTCCTTTGTCTTGTCGTATGCCATCTGTATGCGCCCGCCCAACTCTGGCAGGATCATTATCTTCAGGTACTGGTTTTCCAGAAAAACAGCGTTCCATTCCCGGTCTTCCTTTTCATCCAGGATTTTCTCCGTCACCGGATGGGGGTAGACCACGCCGCTGCTTCCCTGGTATACGCGCTTTTCCAGGAACATGGGATTCTTTTCGGGTTTCCCAATGGGGTAGGTGGGGATGGTCACTTTTTCGTACCAGGCTTGTGCTTTCATCTTTCTCTCCTTTTATCTTGGCAGGGTGTAATGGTGTTTTTGCCACCAAAATTTTGTAGCCACCAAGGCACCAAGACACAAAGAGTAAACAAGCATAACATTATTTATGATTAACCTTGGTGTACCTTCGTGTCTTGGTGTCTTGGTGGCAAATTCTCCGTTTTTACTTTTTGTTATTGAATGAGTTTCTTTACCTGATCTGCCGACAACGCAGTCGACGGATTGAACTGACCACCAGCCATATATTTTGTAAGGCTGTGCAGTAGTTGCTGTGCTTCCGGTCGGTTTTCCATATTGTTGCTGAAGTCA
>CAYMXK010000139.1:0-10697 GCA_964393915.1 uncultured Prolixibacteraceae bacterium | reverse complement strand
GAGGGAAAAGGTCTTGGGCCAACCACCTACAGCAAGATATTTGAGCTGTTGCTGCGTTTGAAGGCAAATACCCTCTGGCCTGCCATGCACCAGCAAACCAGGCCTTTTAATTATTACAGTGAAAACAGCATCCAGGCCGATAGATATGGAATAGTTATGGGTTCTTCGCATATTGAACCCATGTTAAGAAACAATATGGCCGGTGCCGAATGGGACAAGGAATACCCCGGGGAACCTTATGATTATGTACTGAACAGAAAAAACATCTATAACTACTGGGAAGAGCGGGTAAAACAAAATGGCAAGTACGAAAATATCTATACAATCGGGAAAAGAGGGAAAGATGATGAAGCAGGAACTGAAGTAACGGTTAATGTATTGAACCAGATATTTGCCGATCAGAGAAGCATTCTTCGCAAATGGGTGAACAAGGACATTACAAAAGTGCCGCAGGTATTGATCCCATACACCGAAGTACTTGATTTATATAACCAGGGACTTAAACTTCCTGACGATGTAATCATCTGCTGGCCCGACGATAATTTCGGCAACATCAGGCAACTGCCCGACAGCAAAGAGCAGCAACGCCCGGGAGGCTCAGGGGTTTATTATCACTTCCAGTGGATCAACGGGGCTACCTCGGCTTATCCGTGGTTATACAGCCATCCGCTTGCACTTACCTGGCTGGAAATGAGTAGGGCCTACGATTTTAATGCCCGCAAGCTCTGGATAGTAAATGTGGGCGACATAAAACCTGCGGAAGTGGGAATTGAGCATTTTATGCAGATGGCATGGGATATGGATGAGTTTGAGAAAAATGAACCCGAAAAATTTCTGATAAATTGGGCATCCAGGGAATTCGGGAAGGATCATGCAACACAAATCGCATCTGTTTTTGGAAAATATTTTGAATTGTGCTATGCCCGCCGGCCTGAGCATATGGTAATGTTCAATGCACGGAACAGCGAGTTAAAATGGGATTGGTTCAGCGTGGTGAATTACAACGATGAAGCCCAAAAGCGGATAGATGAATTTCAGCAACTGATTGATCAGGTGGATGAAATTTATGACCGGCTTCCATTTCAGTATAAAGATGCGTTCTTTCAGATGGTTGTTTACAATATTAAAGGAACTGCCCTGCACAACCTCAAGGTGCTTTATGCCCAAAAGAGCCATGAATATGGGAAGGAAAAGAGGGCAAGTGCCGCAGTCTATGCGGCTTTGGCACAACAGGCAGAAAATGAAATACATAAACTGATTACGCATTACAACAGGGAACTGGTAACGGTTGGCAGCAAGTGGGACAGGATGGCCTCCCTGCCAGGGCCCTGGGGCGGACAGTGGCGGCAGTGGGATATGCCGCCGTTGAGCAGTTACTCAGGAGAAGGTAATCCCAAAATGCATCTAACCCCTGAAGGTGACGGAAGTGATAAGTTGCCTGGCTTCAGCGTGTTCAGCAGGGATAAACGTTTTATTGATATTTATAACTCCGGAAATGGAATTTTCTATTGGGAGGCAGAGGTTTCTGCCGACTGGATTGTACTCAGTGAAACCTCTGGAGCTATTTTTGATGAACATCGGATCTGGGTTACGATCGACTGGGATCGGGCACCCAAAGGGGCTGATATCGGGGGAAGCATATCGTTCAGTTCCCAATCGTCAAATGATGATGTTTGGAGGCCGTGGGAAAATCTTTCAGATGACGACAAGAAGGCATATGAGGACGGGACATTAAAAAGTGCTGAGTCATTGCGAAAGTCCGGTATCAGCCTGACGATTTTCAATCCTGAAAAACCTTTGTCCGGAAATGTACGTGGCTTTGCTGAAAGCAACGGGTACATTTCAATAGAGGCTGAGCATTTTACCGGAAAGAGAGATGGGGCACTGGGAAGCTGGAATGTAATTGAGGGGCTCGGAAGGACAGGTAATTCCGTGGCAGTTTTCCCGTTCAACACCCCTTCAAGCAGTTCCGTTACTGAGATATTAACCAAATCACCATCACTTGAATATGAGATATATGCCTTTACAACCGGAGAGGTATCGCTGGAGTTAAACTGCATTCCCTCATACCCCGCCAACAAGGAGCACGGTTTGCGGTTTGCCGTCTCACTAAACGACGGTGAGCCTGTAATAGTTACCGACACCGGGAAAAAGGATGTAATAAGCAACTTGCTGAAAAAGAGCACCAAAATAAATATTCCCGCGAAGGGGCAGCATGTGTTAAAGCTTTGGATGGTGGACCCGGGATTGGTAATCGATAAAATTATCATTGATACTGGTGGGGTAGTAGATTCATACCTTGGGCCGCCGGAATCTGTATTGATTAAAAATTAGTGCAAGGGATTAATTATCAGAATAAATTGGGGTTATGGATATAGCGGATGAAAATCCGGAAATCGTAAATAGAATGACCGACCATTACGATAAGTGGTGGGGAAAAGTGGAAACCAGAATGAAACTACGCCGGGTTGAAAATATTTAATTCACAAGTTAGTATACTGAAACATGAAAAAGTCATTGGTTTTTAGTGTTCTGATAATCTGTATCATGATCAGTGATGCCAGTTCGCAGCTGACATTTGAAAAGGATGAATATGCAAGCCGCAGGAAAAAACTTATGGAATTGATTCCTGACGGGATTGCAATAATCAGGGGTGCGTCTGAGCCATTGGGGAATTATCATTTTCAACAGTACAACAACATGATGTATTTTGCAGGGGTTGAAATTCCCGATGTGATTCTGGTCATTGATGGTGCAAACAAAAACAGCACCCTGTTTTTTACGATTAATGAACGCACTGCCGAAGGCCATAACATCCCTTTAAATCTTGTCAGAGACCCGGCCGGCATTACAGGTATTGAAAATTATCTGCCTTATGAAGCATTTTCCGGATTTTTAGGTGAAAGATTGAAAAACAGCGCGGTGATCTATACACCCTTCAGTTCGGAAGAACTGCCAGGGGAAAATTCAGGTGAGAAATTCCGCAAATACAACCACTCTGTAACCGGGAATGAATGGGATGGCAGGCTGACACGCGAAATGCAATTCGTAAAAGTGTTGGAGGAACGCTATCCGGGCCAAAAGGTGCTGAATTGCTCTCCCTATATTTGGGATTTGAGAAAGATCAAATCAAAGGCAGAGGTTGATGTTCTCCGCAAATCTGCACGACTCTCTGTTGAAGCCCATAAAGAGGTGATGAGAAATACAAAGCCCGGGGTGGAGGAAGTGAAACTGGCAGCCGTTTTCGAGTATGTCAGCAGTTCGGGTGGTGCAAACGCTTTGGCATTCGGAACCATTATCATGTCCGACAAGAACCATGCTTTTGGCCATTATATGGAGTACGACCGCACGCTTCAGGAAGAAGACTTTACCATTTTAGATGGCGGCGTTGTTGTGGATTACTATTCGTCAGATGTGTCCACGACTTTTCCGGCGAACGGGAAATTTTCGGAAAAGCAGCGGACTGTCTATGAATTAGGACTTCTTGTCAGGGAAATTTGCCTGAATAATTACAAACCCGGAAGATCCCTGACGGATGTTGGCGCTGCGATTGAAAAGGAACTTGAGAAGCGCGGATATGACCTAAATGACAACAGAATAAGAAGTTGGGTCAGAAACGGCGGCTACAACCACAGCATCGGCATGGCTGTTCATGACAGGTTGAATACCTTCGACCGTGATGAGCCATTGCAACCCGGATTTGTATTTGCCTGTGATATCATGGCAAAAGCCGACGATGTAACCGGTATTCGCATCGAAGATACTGTAGTAATAACCGAAGATGGATGTGAAAATCTCTCTTCGGGCCTGCCCCGGACCGTTGAAGAGATCGAGGCATTTATGAGGAACAACTAAATAATATAAAGTCGAAACCATGAAGTACTTATCTTTTACCATCCTTTTGCTGATAATTAACTTCAGCCTGACAGCCCAAAAGGAAGATGTTTATAAAAGGCCTGTCCAAGCTGAGCCCGACAGGGATTTTGATGCCCTGCACTACAGTTTGAAGCTCGACGTCAACATGACTGAAAAAAGCCTGACAGGTCAGAATACCATAACTTTAACTCCTCTGAGAAGCAACCTGAGCAAAGTTACACTGGATGCACTCTCCCTGGTGGTAACCAGTGTGTTGGATATAAAGGGATTTCCGCTGTCTTTTGAACAGACTAAGGATAAACTCCATATAAACCTTCCCCGCAGTTACTCCTATGCCGATACGGTTTCATTTATGGTCAACTATTTTCTTAAGGAACAGGTACTGGGCCTGCGGTTTATTGATAAAGCGGAAAACAGGCCTGAACAGGTTTCATCCGACTGCTGGCCGAACAAAGCCAGGCAATGGATCCCCTGTTACGATTATCCTCACGATAAGGTAACCTTGGAGTTTATGGTAACTGTGGATAAACAGTATAAAGTTCTCGCAAACGGCTCCCTCCTGAGTGTTAAAGATGCTAAGGATAGTGGCAGGCATACCTGGCACTGGAAACAGGATCGTCCTCAGTCTACCTATCTGACAAGTTTAAGTATTGCAGATTATGCAGTAATTCAGGACTCCCTTGGTTCTTTACCTGTAAACTATTGGGTATACCACTGGCAGGTGGAAGATGCAAAAAGATCGTTCGCGAAAACCCCTTATATGATTGATTTTTTCAACAGACTGTATGGCTATGAATATCCCTGGGAAAAATATGACCAGGTGGTTTCCGGCTATATCAGAGGAGGTGCCGAAGCAAATACTGCTACAATTCTCGCGGAAAATGCCGTGACAAACCGGAAGGCAGAAATTGATTTTTCGTATGAAGGCATCATCGCACATGAAATTGCTCATCATTGGTGGGGCAACCTTATTACATGCAGGAGCTGGGAACATACATGGATGAACGAAAGTTTCGGTACCTATTCTGACTACCTTTACAAAAGCTACGATTGGAGTGTTGATGAGGCAGCTTTTGATCTTCTGAGAAAAAAGAATGGTTACCTGCGTGAGGCACACAACAGGTACATGCGGCCAATCGTCTTTGACAGATATGAACATCCCGGCCAGAATTTCGACAGCCATACCTATCCGAAAGGTGCAATTGTACTGCATATGCTTCGTTTCACCCTGGGGGATGATACCTTTTTCAGAGTACTCAGCGAATTTCTGCATAAGTTTGAATTTCAGGCCGTTAGTACCCAGGATTTTATGCAATGCGTGAAGGATGTGAGTGGCAAAAACATGGATTGGTTCTTTGAACAGTTTTTGTTTCATCCGGGCCATTTGGTACTCGACATCTCCAAAAAATGGAATGAATCAACCAGGACATTGAGCCTTGAGGTTACGCAAACCCAGGACAAATGGGAAAATGTTCCGATATACAGGATGCCTGTAGACATTGGATTTTATTCCAAAGGGGAGAAGGTGGTCAAAAAAATCTTGTTGAGTAAGAAAACAGAAATATTTGAATTTCAGTTGGATACAGAACCTTTAATGGTGCGTTTTGATGAAGGAAATCATTTGCTGAAAGAGTGGACATTCAAGAAAACGGAGGAAGAGCTCCTTTATCAGTTGAAAATTGATGATATTTCCGGACGGCTTTGGGCAATTGATGAATTAAAGACTTTCTCTAATTCTCAAAAAACAATTGACACCTGGTCTGATTTAGCCGCTAATGATAATTTTTGGGCTGTGAGGGAAGCCGCGATCAAAAACCTGGCAGAATTTCATCATAGTAAATTCAGGGATCTTTTCCTGACTGCCACAGGTGATAAAAGCTCAAAGGTGAGAGCAGCAGCAGTAAAAGCTTTGGGCGATTTTAAGGATCAATCATTGACTGACAATTTCAGGAAATTGTTTGAAACTGACGACAGTTACCTGGTGATGGCCGAAGCGCTAAGGGCAATAGGGAATAGTGGCGGCAAACCGCAGTTGGGTTACCTCAAAAGTGTTGCAGGGGAGAAATCTCATCCCGAGATAGTTAAAAATGCTGCCGGACAGGCAATGGACATGATTCTTAAATAATGATTGACAAATATTTACAGCAAGATGGCTAAACCAGAGAATGTCATATAATACGCGGAATTCATGAAAAAATTAATCCTTTTCAGTTCCCTTATTTCCATTTGTATATTATTGAATGGTCAGGAAAGTGATGTGATCCTTCATTTAAGTTTTGATGACCATAAGGAAATTCCATTGCTGAAAAGCCCTGCCGACAAGGCATTAAGAGAAAATTGTTTCACTAAGGAAAGTATATCCGGGAACAATTTTAAAATTAATGGTTTGGCAAAATATGTACCCGGTGTAAAAAACAGTGCCATGCAGTTTGATGGTTTCTCCTCTTACATCGAAGGCAATTTAGCGGAATTAAATGAGACACAAATCCGGGATAATTTTTCAATAGAGGCATGGATATCTCTGGGAGCATATCCATGGAACCTGGCACCCATTATTACAGCCGGAAGATATGAGATAACCGGTTTCTATTTTGGTATCGACTCTAAGGGGCGATTGGGATTTCATGTATCTGACGGAACTTCAACCTGGCATAGTTGTATTTCAAGTTTAAATCCTGAGACTAAAGCAGGACTTGAATTAAAAAAATGGTACCATGTTGTAGGCACTTATAGCTCCCAAAAGGGGTTGGCTATTTATGTCAATGGAGATCTGTCAGCTTCCTATAAGGATTTTAAACAGCCTCGCAGGATTGTGTACAGCGAAATGGACAAAGGTTTCCGTCTGGGTATGAACAGAATAGACCTGGCTCCAACCGACCCTGTTCGTGATTGGGCAACCTATCCGTCCCAATATACTTTAGACGGGATGGTTGATGAAGTGAAAATTTATGGGAAAATGCTATCGGCCGATGAGGTTGAAATGTTATATAAAAATGTTGTCCCTGAGAATAAGCCTGAATATTCGACCCGAAAATTCCCGACAGTTAAATCATCCGGAAGGTTCGGAGCCAATTATACCCGGCTGAAATTTTATCCGGAGTGGGATGCTCAGTGGCCGGTAGGTGACCATATGGATGTGGTTGTTCAGTTTGACCAGTTCCCAACCAAACTGATTTTCTGGAGAGGAACCCGGTACTCCCCCTGCTGGGTGTCAGAAAATGGAAAATGGCTGGCAGACCAAAGCCGGGAAACAGGCAACAACTGGTTTCTTTCGCAGGGAAACAGGGAGGATATTCCGACAGGCTGTATTGAACATATGTCGGATGTGCAATGCCGTAGCTCACGGGTAGCAATACTAGAGAACAATGATGCCCGGGTAGTTATAAACTGGCGATATCTTCAGATGGATGTAAAATTCAGGCAGATGGACCTGGAGAATGAAACCGGTTTTGGACAATGGGGCAATGAGTATTATTACGTCTATCCTGACGGAATGTGTATCAGGCATGTTTTGCCGGGATTTGGCGGTTGGCAGGAAACCATTTTCCTGAATGAACCGGGCACGAAGCCAGAGGATAATGTTGAGTTTGAAGCTTGTACTTTATTTAATATGAATGGGGAAAGTAAAACCTACTCCTGGGAGCATGGCTATCCTGTGTTTGACCTTGAAGATGCCAATATTCAGTTAATCAATTTAAAATCCACATACAAGCCTTTCATTGTTTTTCGCGAAAAGGGAAGTTTCAGGGTTTTTAATGGTGAAGTCCGCCCCGAATATTCCCATTTCCCCTGGTGGAACCATTGGCCTGTTACTCAAATCAAGTCAGATGGAAGATATGCCAGCTACCCCGACCATGCAGCGCATTCCTCCCTTAGCTGGGGAAATCCTGCCGGGGAGGCCGCTATCTACGGAATGACAGACCAACCTGAAAATATCCTGGTTGATTTAGCCAGATCATGGAACAGTCCGCCTGAAATGCATATAGAATTCTCTGATTATGAAAGCAAAGGCTATGACTATAAACAGCGGGCATTTATTCTGAATACTCTGAATCAGGGGACTACCCTTAATCTGACGTTTGATGCATCTGAAAAATCTCCTTTGTTAAATCCCGTGTTTGTGATAAATAACTGGGATGGTTCTGATATTAAACTTATGATAAATAATAAGGAAATTCCCAGGGGGAAAGACTTCAGATATGGGATAGAATATGATGTTGAAGGAAATAACAGTTTAATTGCCTGGATAAATATTCGGGCGACATCAAAAATGAATATTTCACTAATTCCGGTTACAATATAAAACCTATCGGATGCTGAAAAACAGACACTGGAAAAGCGCTCTCTCTCATTCCTGCGAAGGCAGGAAACCAGGCAATGTCCACTGGATTCCCACTTTCGTGAGAATGAGGAGGGTAGAAATGAGATAAATACATTTGAGAACGAAAAATTTTAATAAAATGAAACAAAAAACAAAAAAAACTGCAAGTATCACAAAAGTACTTCTGTTACTGACGGCTTTGATATCTGGCATCACCTATGCCCATGCACAGGCATCATCAAAGTCACAAAAACCGGTAGAAGTGCCGGTTGAAACTGTTGAAAGGCTCAGGGCCATATTCGAGGGAGGTGAATTTTCTTCTGTTGCCTTCAGGGGGAACTGGCTCCCTGACGGTTCGGGGTATCTGGTCCTTGAGAGGTCTCCCGGCTCTGACAAACAAGCACTTGTGAGTTACAGTGCTGAGAACGGCTTGCGAAAGGAACTGATTAACTCTTCGCAGCTTGTGCTTCCCGGATTTTCGGGACAGGTCACCCTTGATGGCTATACATTTTCTCCCGATGGCAGCCGGATTCTGTTGGATGCCACAGGCAGGGAAGATGGGAAAACGGTGTCTCATTATTGGATGCTGGATATAAAATCAGGTAAAACTCAAAAAGTAAAAGCTGGCAATGGCAGCAGCATTTCCCCTGACGGAGCTCGTATACTTTACTCAGCACAGGGAAACCTCTATGTTTACAATATTCAGGATGAAACCACAGTTGCACTCACTAATGACGCTGTTCCCGGGTCGGTTTCGAACAGCCGGGCAGAGTGGAGTCCTGATGGGAGCAGGGTTGCCTATGTCCAGTCTGATGCTTCTGAAGTCAGACTGAGGTCGGTGCTTGTCCCCGGCGATCCTTCCTACCCCGGAGTGGATGAAACCAGGTTTGCAAGGGTAGGGGGTACCATCGCATCATTGCGCGTTGCAGTTACGGATGCTGCAGGAAAAGAGACACGCTGGCTTTCCATACCAGTTCCGGCGGAGGGTTATTACCTCGGACAAGTAAGCTGGGCAGGCAACTCCAAAGAATTGCTGGTGGAGAAGCACAGCCGTTTTCGTGACAAACGGGAATTTCTTATGGCAGATGTGACCACCGGGGCCATCACGAAAATTTATGAAGAGTCTGATCCTGCCTGGGTGATTTCGAGCTTCGGAAAAAATACTGGTCTGAATTGGATCAGGGATTTCAGCGCCTTCCTTGTTGTAACTGAAAAAGATGGCTGGCGGCACGCTTTTACCTGCTCCCGTGATGGTAAGAACGAGAAATTGATAACTCAGGGAAATTACGATATCATCGACAGGGTGGCTGTTGACAATACAGGAGGTTGGTTTTACTTTAACGCCTCTCCTGAAAATGGAACGCAGAAATATCTTTATCGCGTTCGCCTGGACGGTACCGGCAGCCTTGAGCGGATAACCCCTGCTGGTCAGACCGGTACCCACGACTACGTTATATCTCCGGATGGCAAATGGGCATTTCATACCTATTCATCAGACACCAAACCCCCGGTTACAGACCTTGTTAAACTCCCTGAACACCAAAGCGTCCGGGTGCTTGAAGACAATAAGCAGCTGCGTGAGAGAATGGATAAATTAAAACCTCAGCCAAAAGAGTTCTTTCAGGTTACCGTTGGAGATGGCATAACTATGGATGGCTGGATGATTAAGCCAAAGAATTTTAACCCTTCGCGGAAATATCCGGTTTTCCTGTATGTATACGGAGAGCCGCACGGACAGACGGTGATAGACTCCTGGGGCCATGCTATGGCTGATTTCCATCGTGTGATTGCAGACCTGGGATATCTGGTGATTTCGATTGACAACCGGGGTACACCCAGCCCCAAGGGAGCTGCCTGGCGAAGGTCAGTAGCCGGCAGTCTGGGACCGCTTTCTACCGATGAACAGGCAGAAGGTTTGAAGGAACTGGCAAAGGGACGGCGCTATGTTGACCTTTCCAGGGTTGGTATCTGGGGATGGAGTGGCGGAGGATCGAACACCCTCAATGCCTTGTTCCGTAAACCCGATGTCTATCACCTGGGGATCGCCGTGGTCGCAAAGCCACAACCTCACCTCTACAATGCCTGGTTTCAGGAGATATACATGAAAACCCGCGAAGTAAATCCTGAAGGATATGAAAAGTCGGCGCCGATTAATTATGCTGAAGGACTGAAGGGTAATTTGCTGATTGTTCATGGATCAGGCGAAACCAATACCCATGTTCAGATTATGGAAGGACTGGTTGACAGGCTCATAGAACTGGGCAAACAGTTTGATTATATGTGTTATCCCAACCGCGACCACGGGCTAAGGGAAGGCAAGGGTACACCTTTGCACATGCGTGTTTATATGGCACGTTACCTGTTGAATCATCTTCCGGCCGGGCCGCGTTAGATTGTCATGATTTTTCTGATTTCTATAAACTGATGCATATTTTAAAAATGACTATATAGAGAGAATCTTTAAAAATTTATATTATGAAATTAAATTATTTTTTGTACG
>CAYMXK010000138.1:0-10698 GCA_964393915.1 uncultured Prolixibacteraceae bacterium | reverse complement strand
AATTTGTTTTTGCCTGGTTTCTCAAGAACATCAAATTCCTGATTGTCAAAATCTTCCCGTAATTCAGGATAGACTTTTGACCATTCCGGCGTTTCGAGTGGCGGTTCAAAGGCAGAAACAAAGAAAATGATGGCTTCTGTAATCAGGCCAACACCCAATATTACTCCAGAGTAAGGCCAGTGCTGAAGTTTAAACAGGGCACCTACCAGAACAACCGACGCTCCCCAGCTGTAAATGTAGCCGGTAATGGTCTTTGCACGCTTTGTTTTTAAGAGTTCTCCGATATTCATTGTGTATATAAATTTGGTTTATTAAAATTCATTACCAAAGGTCGAACGGACACACCTGAACCCAATAAATGATTTGGTTGTGTCCTGGTATTCAAAACTTCTTGTGGATACCTGCGTGAAATAGGCGACATCCTTATAGGATCCTCCTCTGACAACCTTTCGCTTCATTACCGGCGGGTCTTCAGGAAGTGCATTGTATTCGTAATTTGGGTTTAGGTCGTTAATGAGCATATAACCAGATTCATCATATGCTGTTATGGTCCATTCTGCGACATTTCCCGACATGTCGTAGAGTCCATAATCGTTGGGATCATAACTGGCAACACGCATGGTGCCAATCCCTCCGTCTTCTACATAATTTCCCCTGAGTGGTTTGAAATTGGCAAGGAAAACTCCTTGCTGATCGCGTGTATAGTAGCCACCCCAAGGGTACATCGAGAATTTTTTTCCGCCTCTGGCTGCATATTCCCATTCCGTTTCGGTGGGGAGCCGGTAATCCATCAGGCCTGGCTGGTTTCTGCTGCTGAGGTAATCTCCCTGAATTTTGGATCTCCAGTTACAAAACGCCCGTGCCTGTTTCCATGTTACCCCGACAACAGGGTATTCATCGAATCCTGGATGCCAGAAATACCGGGTTGCCCAGGGTTCATTATAGGAATAGGTAAAATCCCTGATCCATGTCAGTGTGTCAGGATATACATTTGTCCGGTCTTTGAAAATAAATGCCGAGCGGTTTTCGATTGGAATTTCAGTACCTGTAGGATCAAATACGGTTCCTTCGTACCGCTGTGTTTCAAAATTATAACTATTGGCGCGTCTTGCAGCCTGCTGGTAATCTATCCACCAAAACTCGTAAAACAGTTTCCTTGGATCTGTTTCCCTGCGGCCTAAAAACCTTTCATTTTCGGGGATGAATAAATCCTGAAGCGCCATGAGGTAATCCGGATCATCCCACCGGATTCTTTCTCTCCATGAAATCCTGGGGGGATCAATAGGGTTGCCATCATCGTCTTCCATGATCAGAAATTCGGGGTATTGCTGCCCGAGCATCTGGCGCGCGATGGAGTCACGCACCCAGTGGACAAACTGCCGGTATTCGGAATTGGTAATTTCGGTGTCGTCCATCCAGAAAGCATCAATCGATACTGTTCTGGTAGGTACAGTTGCCGCTGCCGGGTCCTGGTCGCTGGGGCCAATATTCAGGGTTCCCCTTCTGACAAAGACCATCCCGTATGGAGCAGTTTCTCTCCATTTACCCTGGCGGGGTACACCAACAAGCTCGCCATTGCCAAACCCGCTTCCTCCTCCGCCAGGACCAAAACATCCCGTGAAGCTGAAAGCTGTAAGCATTACAAGTGAAACAAGAAGAAATCTTTTCATAGTTCAGTAAATATCGTTTTTTTTTACAAAAACCGCACACTTTTATATTTCCGGCTCCGGTTGCGCTCCAGATCGACAGAGTATCCAATGAATACCTCATGTGATCCGTAACCCCACCTGGCGATGGCCGAGGTGGTAAGGTCAAATGAGTATCCTACCTTCAATCCGTTTATGAGCTCAAGTCCCATCAGCAGTGCAATTGCGTCCTGTGTCCGATAGGTAACTCCCCCCCAAATCCGGTCATTGTAAACCAAGTTTGTGTTAATATCCAGCTGCCAACCGGCCAAATCGCTTTTTAACAAAAACGATGGCCGTAACTCAAATAACGGATCAGTTAATTTGATATTGTATCCACCCTTGAGATAATAATGCCTCGACAGGTAAGTACTGGCTAAATCGGCGTATTTTATCGCCCCCTGGTTGA
Source organism: uncultured Prolixibacteraceae bacterium (assembly GCA_964393915.1). GTDB lineage: Bacteria > Bacteroidota > Bacteroidia > Bacteroidales > Prolixibacteraceae > UBA1413. The sequence goes on along the minus strand of CAYMXK010000138.1, from coordinate 8,604 downwards.
CATGCGTGACCGATGCTCCCAGAAAGTAATTCAACCCTTTCAGGTAAAGGCCTATGCCTGAATCGAAGGCAATCTGGCTCGATTCTCCCTGAGGAATGGCCGGATCGGACCCCGGAGGCACATAGATTCCTAAATCATCGTCGGGTATGAACCACTCACCATTGATACTTTTGCTGAAAAAACCTGCCGAAACACCCACACCCAATACCCCGAATGATAACCTGGCTTTGTAGGCATAGCTGAAATTTACGAGAACGTTTTCTTCGAACCCCAACTCATCACTGATGATGTTGAGCCCGACTCCCCCCTGGGAACCAAACAGGTCGACTGCTGCGTCAGCGCTGAAAGCCAGTGTCTTAGGTGATCCTCTGAAACCTGACCACTGGTAACGGTTCAGAATAATTCCACTGATTGCATCATCGCTTCCCGCAAAACCCGGGTTAACCCCCAATTTGTAAAACATGTTGTTGGTGTACTGCGGGTCCTGCTGCCCAAGTGCCGCTAAATTAATGGTAAATATAAAAAATAAAAAAGAAAATATCTTTCTCATAAAATATTCTTCTCCGCAACCTGATTTTCCTGCCAATGAGTTATCGGAAACATCATCATTTTTCAGCATCCAAACTCGTTATTAGGTTTAGCAAAGAACGCATTAATTTTTTTATTATTTTGATAAACGTCTGGTTTTTCTGACATATCTCCAGCAAATATCGGGAATCTCTTTGGCAATTGCTTGTTTATAATCAGATTCCTTACATGCCAAAATAAAATTTTCCCCCTCTTCCGGAAATATTTCTATCCACCAGCGGTTGGTTGCCGGTTGATGGTAAAATACCAAAGGTTCACCATGATCTTCCATCTCAACATAATATCGTGTAAAGGCATCCTTGTTATAAACCGGGTCCTCCCTGCGCCTGCGGATGGCTCCTTCGAGAAAATACCATACCATTTGTGCTGCAAGATCTGCAGTCGCTCCTGATTTCTCAAGTCCTGGATTTAATTCAAAAAGACCAAATGCTGTTAATCTGTTGCTTAAACCCGCATAACGGCAGATCAGGCAGGCCTCCTCGGCAAAAAATCCATTGGGTGATGGATTGTAATGTGCCGGTGCATCTGACCTTCTTATAGCCGAAATATCAAAACTTAAAAAATGTGTATTCCTGAGTAATGGTTCAATTGAACTGACATCATCCCTGAATGCCCCAAGCCGCAAGTAATCGAAAGTGTTTCTTTTAAGATACTCAGTAACATAGGATGAAACATAATGCTCCTGGATGCCAAGCAGCTGAAGATGGAAGATTGACGGATTCTCTTGTATTATCTTCGTTATGAAATTGGTGGAGTCAGTACTTTCCCGCCGGGACTTTAAGTCGACTCTCGCGTCTGCAACCGTAAGGGTAAACTCCTTGTTGGTAACGAAAGCCCTTGCAATTCCGATACTCAGATCCTGCCCTCCGCCCAGTATAACTGCTATTATCCCTGCCTCACGCAAATAGTCGGTTACATCGCGTAGGGCAAAATAGATATCCTGGCTTGACTTCCCCGGTTTGAGATTTCCGAGGTCGATTATCCGCTGGCGGGTTTCAAAATTACTCAGTTCGTACAGGTGCTTCCTGATTTCCATGGGGGCTTTTGAGCTACCCTTGTTGGGAGTCCTATGGTCGTAGGGTGCCCCAATCAGGGCAACATGTACCTTACCCTTGCTGATGTCTGCAATGCTTTTGGTTGCCTTTTCGATAGAATACCCCAAAGTCTGCCTGCTGAACTTTTTGATTGTCTGAAAATTTTCAAAGTCAACCGGATCAAAGTATAATTGAAGGTCCATACAGCCTGAATAAGTATAAATTCAATTTGCCTGAGTTTTTTATCTCTTTTTCCTTTTGGGTGCCTTAGCCGTTTCTTCAGAAATCTTCAGGCACTCTTCGTAGGTAAGTTCCTCAGGTTTCTTCCCTTTTGGAATTTTACTGTTGGTTTTATTAAATGAGATATATGGCCCCCATCTTCCATTTATAATACGCATGTCAGGGTTTTCTTCAAAAACGCGGATGATGGAATTCTTCTCTTTTTCCCGCTTTGCTTCAATCAGCTCAACTGCCCTTTCAATATTCAAAACATATGGATCATCGGTTTTGGCCAAAGAAACAAACTGGTTGTTGTGCCTGACATACGGGCCAAACCGGCCTATTCCCACCGTAATCTTTTTCCCTTCAAATTCCCCAAGGTCACGGGGCATTTTAAATAATTCGAGCGCTTCTTCCAGGGTGATAGACTCTATATGCTGGCCACTGCGGAGACTTGCAAACTGCGGCTTTACGTCGTCATTGCCGGGAATGGTCTCTCCCAGTTGAGCAATGGGGCCATAGCGGCCAATTTTTACTGATACCTGCTTCCCACTGCCCGGATCAGCTCCCAGGATGCGTTCTCCCTTGGTTTTCTCCGAATTCTTCAGGGCATTGTCAATCTTGATGTGAAATGGATGGTAAAATTCATGAATCATCTCATTCCAGATTCTTTTACCCTCCGCAATTTCGTCAAATTCCAACTCCACCTTTGCAGTAAAGTTGTAATCCATTATCTGCCCAAAGTACTCAATGAGAAAATCTGTGACGACCATTCCTATATCGGTGGGAAAAAGCTTTGATTTCTCGGTTCCGGTAATCTCTTTCCTGATGGTTTCCTTTATCTGGCCTTTTTTTAATTCAAGTAAATCAAAAGTACGCTCTACCCCGGGCCGGTCTTCCTTTACAACGTAGTTCCTGTTCTGTATGGTCGAAATGGTGGGAGCATAGGTCGAAGGCCTGCCAATGCCAAGTTCTTCGAGCCTTTTAACAAGTGAGGCTTCCGTGAAACGGGGAGGACGCTGGGTAAAACGCTCTGTAGCCTGTATCTGACTGCTTTGCAGGATGTCATTCACCTTAAGGGGTGGGATAAGCTCCTGGCTGTTCTGAGAGTTATTGTCGTCATCGGTCGACTCCATGTATACTTTCAGGAATCCGTCGAAGATTATTACTTCCCCTGTGGCCACAAATTTCTCAGGAATGGAAGAGATATCAATCGTAACAGTAGTTTTTTCCAGCTCAGCATCTGCCATTTGAGAAGCAATGGTCCGCTTCCAGATCAGCTCATACAATCTTTTCTCCTGTGCGGTGCCGCCAACTGTCTCCTGGTCCATGTAGCTGGGGCGTATGGCCTCATGCGCTTCCTGGGCACCTTTTGATTTCGTTTTGTATTGCCTGGTTTTAACGTATTTCTCTCCGTGAAGAGTGGTAACTTTGTTTGCTGCTGCGGAGATGGCCATCGCGGAGAGGTTAACTGAGTCGGTACGCATATAGGTTATCTTACCAGCCTCATACAGCCTTTGGGCAACCGACATGGTTTGTGATACTGAAAAACCTAACTTGCGACTGGCTTCCTGCTGAAGTGTGGAGGTGGTAAAAGGCATTGCCGGAGACCTGCGGGTAGGTTTGCGGGTTACGTTGCCTACCGTGAACCGGGCGTCAAGGCATTTCTCCAGGAATTTACGGGCCTCTTCCTTCGTGTCAAACCTGCGCGAAAGCTCTGCCTTTATTTCGGCCACCTCTCCACCAGGCAATGTTGCGATGAATGTTCCGGTGACCCGGTATGCGGAGGTTGTTTCAAAGCTGATGATCTCGCGTTCACGCTCAACAATCAGCCTTACGGCAACCGATTGTACCCTTCCGGCCGAAAGGGAAGGTTTTACCTTCTTCCAAAGTACAGGCGAAATTTCAAATCCTACGATTCGGTCGAGAATCCTGCGCGCCTGTTGTGCATTGACAAGGTTTTCGTCGATAAGGCGGGGATTTTGAATGGCTTTCAAAATGGCATCCTTTGTAATCTCATGAAAGACAATGCGTTTTATTTGATCTTTCTTGAGCCCCAGGACCTCCTGTAAATGCCAGGCAATGGCTTCTCCCTCGCGGTCTTCGTCGGAGGCCAGCCATATCTCCTTGGCCGATTTTGCCAGTTTCTTCAACTCTGCGACTATCTTTTTCTTGTCTTCGGATATGACGTATTGGGGTTGGTAATTATTTTTAAGGTCGATACCAAAATCCTTCTTAACAAGGTCACGGATATGCCCCATGCTTGAGGCGACTTTAAAGTCGGTGCCCAAAAATTTTTCGATGGTTTTTGCCTTCGCGGGCGACTCAACTATAACCAGATTTTCCTGCATAGGCTATTTGCTTAATTAAAAATTTGTGCAAAGTAAAGAAAATGATAAGCGATCTTCAAAATTTTCATTTATATTTTTCGTTTTCTATTTTATTGAAAATGATGCAATTGTTTTAAATTTGCCGGTTAAATCATTTAATCTTAGGATGATAAATTGCCTCTGAGGATTATATCTGGTATATTTGCAGGCAGAATAAAAAGTCTATTCATGACAAAAAATACAGCAGTTTTTTCGAAATACATCAAATATTTCTGGTCAGTTTATATTATCCTCGTGCTCGGAGCCATACTCTTGTTCTTTGGCATTGCCAAAGGATGGCTAGGCTATATGCCTACTTTTGATGATCTTGAGAACCCGGAAAGCGTACTTGCCTCCCAGGTAATTTCTTCAGACGGCAGGGTGCTTGGGACTTTTTTCAGCGAGAATCGTACCTACATAGGTTACAATGAATTGCCGCCTCATCTGGTTCAAGCCCTTATCTCCACTGAAGATGTCCGCTTTTTCAGACATTCAGGCATCGACTTCCGGGGATTGCTCAGAGTGGCAAAAGGCATCGTTACGGGTGATTCAAGTTCAGGGGGTGGAAGTACCCTTTCGCAGCAACTGGCCAAAATGTTGTTCCCGCGTGAAAATTTTTCAGGCCCCGTGAGGATGATCCTCCGAAAATTCAGGGAATGGGTAATTGCCATAAAACTGGAACGCAGCTATACGAAGGAGGAGATACTTACCATGTATCTGAATAAATACGATTTCCTCAACCTGGCAGTGGGCATAAAAACTGCTGCAAACGTCTACTTCAATTGTGAGCCTGACTCCCTCCGGCTTCATCAGTCTGCCATGCTGGTGGGAATGGCCAAAAACAGCGCACTCTATAATCCCCTGAGAAGAGAGGAGCTGACTTTCCAGAGGCGAAATGTAGTGCTCTCCCAGATGCGCAAATATGGATATATTTCCCGTGCCGAATTCGATTCTATAAAGGTGCTGCCATTAGACCTCGATTTCCACAAGGTCGATTTCAAAAGGGGACTTGCCACCTATTTCAGGGAATATCTTCGCGGTACCATAAATGCCCCGGAGCCTGTCCGCGAAAGATATGCCTCGTGGCAGTACCAGAAATTCAAAGAGGATTCTGTCGAATGGGCAACCAACCCGCTCTACGGGTGGGCCAGGAAAAACCGCAAACCCGACGGGTCGTCATACGATCTTTACCGCGACGGACTGAAAATTTATACCACTATAGATTCCAGAATGCAGAGGTATGCAGAGGAATCGATGGCACAGCACCTGCGTGAGAACCTTCAGCCTTTGTTTGACCGGAGAGTGGGATCTCTGCGCAATCCGCCGTTTTCGAACAACATGACTGCAACAGAAATTGAGGAGCTGCTCGATCGTTCGATTAGACAAACCGAGCGATACAGGATTTTGCGCGAAGCCGGGAAAAACAATGCTGAAATAAGGGAAGAATTTAACATACCGGTCGAAATGTCACTTTTCTCCTGGAAAGGAGATATTGATACCATCATGTCGCCCATCGATTCCATAAAATGGTACCTGCGGTTTTTCAGGTCTTCTTTCATGGCGATGGAAAACGGTACGGGTATGGTAAAAGCCTATGTTGGAGGTCCCAGCTATGAGCATTTCATGTATGATATGGTTAAGGGAGGGAAAAGGCAGGTCGGATCAACTGTTAAGCCATTTCTTTATACATTGGCTATGCAGAACGGATATACTCCTTGTACAAAAGTACCTTATATACGTCAGCAATTTATTTTGTGGGACGGAACCGTTTGGGAACCGCGTGATGCAAGCACCGACGATGAGTATTTCGGGAAGATGGTTACTCTGAAATGGGGCCTGGCCAATTCAAAAAATATGATTTCAGCCTGGGTAATGAAACAGTTTAATCCACAGGCTGTCACTGAAGTAATGAAAAAACTGGGGGTATATTCGCCGATCGATCCTGTCCCATCCATGTTCCTGGGAACTTCTGATATCACTCTATATGAAATGGTAGGCGCTTTTGCCACCTATGCCAACAAGGGAATATTTGTAAAGCCTTGGTTTGTAACACATATCGAAGACCGTTACGGGAATCAGGTGGCCGGTTTTGTTCCCCAGCGTTACGAGGCAATCGATGAAAATACCGCCTTCCTCATGCTGAACCTTATGCAGGGCGTTGTCGACGGAGGCACTGGTACCCGCCTGCGAAGCCGTGACGGGTATGGTCAGTTTAAAATGCCGATTGCCGGCAAGACCGGAACCACGCAAAATCATTCCGACGGCTGGTTTATTGGCTCAACGCCGCAACTTACAGCCGGCGTATGGACAGGCGCGGACTTACGGAGTATCCATTTTACCGATATCGCTACCGGACAGGGGGCCAACATGGCATTGCCTGTTTGGGGTTACTTCATGAAAAAACTGCTCGCCGATCCTTTGCTGGGAATTACCGAGGAGATGCAATTTGAAAGGCCTGCCAACTTTAATCTGAACCTCAATTGTGAAGACGATGGATCACTCCGGGGGGGTGATGCCGTCAAGGATGATTTCTTCTGATGCTAAGTGAAATGGTTTAAGAAGCCGTTGAAGACCTTACAACAGGATCAGAATCACAATCAGCAGCACCAGCAAAATGATAAGGATAAACTGATTGCGTAAAACCAGTCCCAAAAGGATTAGAATCTCCACCTCTTCATTGCAGGCACTGTATAGTTCAATTACACCCTTTTCTCTGATAATGAATTCATTGGATGTAAAAGAGATGATTTCGTCTCCGTTGAATTTCCATGCCCACCGTGACTGCCAGAAATTCCTCATTTCCAGTTCGAATCGTTTCCCATTTACAATTATATCGCTTCGGGGATTAAAGAGATTTACTGAAAGCCGCCCAATCAATGCCTGCGTTTTTCCATCAAAGACCTCAAGCCGTGAAAGCATAATATCGCGGCTGATGAAAAAAGTTTTGCCTCTGAACGCTGCACGGGCTTTATTGCTGAACATGTTCTGCCATTGCACGGAGCCTACAATTTCTTCTCCTCTTTTTATTTCAAGGTTTGCCCCAAAGATATTTTTGTTCCATTCCAGCCTTTCCATTCCAGCTTTTTTGTGTGGATATCGCCTATAAAGTTAATACTTTACAAGGAAAATCAGTTCAGGCCTGTGAATTTTTAAGCAATTCTTTGGTCGACAGCAATCCGCAGGCTGCATATATATCCTGCCCGCGTGAGGCCCTGATGGTGGTCAGAATTCCTTTGTCGTTAAGCTTATCCTTGAATTCATACAAGGTGTCGTCATCGCTTCCTCTCAGCGGAGTGCCGGGAATAGGGTGAAATCTGATCAGGTTGATGCGGCACTTAAGACCATTTAATAACCTCGAAAGCTCCTGTACATGCCGGGAAGTATCGTTAAGTCCCTTAAACATGATGTATTCAAAGGAAACCCTTCGCTGACGGCCCAGGTCCCAGTTCCTGATTTCACGTATTACCTCACTGATGGGATAGGCAACCTGCACCGGCATCAGTTGCTGCCGCTCTTCATCAAAAGGGGTATGCAGGCTTACTGCCAGATGGGCCTCGCTTCGATCAAGAAAAGTAACCATGCCGGGGATAATCCCGATGGTTGAAACGGTAATTCGTCTCGGGCTCATGGCGTATCCCCATTCTGAGGTTAATATCTCAAGGCTTTTCAGTACCTCATCAAGGTTGTCGAATGGCTCACCCATACCCATATATACAATGTTGGTAATCCGGCCGGCTTCCTCAATGCTGCGTATCTGGTTGACGATTTCGCCCGATGTGAGTTGTCCCTGAAATCCCTGCTTTCCGGTCATGCAAAAAAGACAACCCATTTTGCAACCCACCTGCGAACTTACACATACGGTAATGCGATCGTTCTCAGGGATCATGGCAGTTTCAATAAACTTTAATTCCGCTGCCGGGAAGAGATATTTTTTTGTGCCATCGGTGCTTTGCTGAATTTTTGTTGGTGGCTGAATGCCTACCACATATTTTTCGGAAAGTACCTCCCTGTTTTTTTTTGACAGGTTGGTCATCTCGTCTATTGATGCAGCATTTTTTTTGTATAGCCACTCCGAAATCTGCCTTGCTGCATACCCGGGCATTCCGGCATCCTCTGAAACCTTTTTCAGCTCCGAAAGTGTTTTTCCGAATAGAGGTTCTTTCATCTCATTATAATTGTCTTTAAAAATAAATCTCTGATAAAATGTTCCCGAATGGTACGCCCCTTTCAATAAGAAGGTCACGTACCTCTACCACCATAAGAGCCTTGCCGCAAAGATAGTATTTATTTTCGCGGGGGAATTCATTCTCCTCACGGAGATAGTCGGTTACCCTTCCGGGGAAAGTATCGCACGATTGCTCCTTCGAACAGCAGCGCACATAATGGTTTCCCAG
>CAYMXK010000137.1:0-10888 GCA_964393915.1 uncultured Prolixibacteraceae bacterium | reverse complement strand
ATTCCGGCCAAATCTTATGCCGCCGACTGGCGCATGTTCATGTTCAACATGGCCATCATAATTGTAGCGCCGGTGGTTATCCGTTATTTCCTGCCTTTCTTCCGCCGATTTAATTTTGACACTGCCTATCAGTATCTCGATGTACGTTTTAACAGGTCAGTAAGGTGGCTGGCATCTTCGCTGTTTATTTTTTTTATGATCAGCCGGATTTCCATTGTACTCTTCCTGCCCTCTCTGGCGTTGAATGCCGTGACCGGGTTCAGCGTCTATTGGGCCATCATCATCATGGGAGTGGTTACCATAATTTATTGCACCAGCGGAGGAATCGAAGCGGTCGTGTGGGGCGATGTAATCCAGGGATTTATCCTCCTGGCCGGAGCTTTTACCGCTCTGGCCTTTATGCTTTCAGGTGTTGAAGGTGGACTGGGCGGATTCATGGACATCAGCACCCTGCACAACAAATTTCACACTTTTGACTTCCGGTTCAACCTTTCACAACCCGTATTCTGGGTCGTAATAATCGGAGGACTGGCCAACACCCTGATCTCCTATACCAGTGATCAGAGTGTAGTGCAAAGGTACATGACAACCCGCGATGAGAAAGCCACGGGGCGGAGTATCTGGCTGAACGGTTTCCTGAGCATTCCGGTAACCATTATTTTCTTCCTGCTTGGAACAGCCTTATATGCCTATTATACCTCGAATCCTGAAAGAATGGCGATTGTTAACCCCAATATAGACTCGGTTTTTCCTCAGTTCATTGTGGCACAAATGCCGGCAGGAGTTGCAGGATTATTGATTGCCGCCATTTTTGCAGCAGCGATGTCCACCCTCTCTTCCAACATCAACTCAGTAGCGGCGGTAATCACCTCAGACTTTTACAAAACGCTGGCTAAAAAGAAGAGCCGGCGTAAAAGCATGAGCATTGCCCGCTGGTCGGGAGTTATCGTTGGCGTATTAGGAATCGGGATGGCTCTCATTCTGGCTACCTGGAATATCGCCTCGCTATGGGACCAGTTCAATACCTTCCTCGGATTGCTCACGGGAGGCCTGGGGGCACTTTTCATAATGGGCATTTTCTTCCCCCGCATCTCAGGACCGGCAGCCCTTACAGGCACATTTGGAGGCCTTGCGATACTCCTATTAATTAAAATCAACTCCTCCGTATCTTTTCTCCTTTTTGGTTTTATCGGTATGTCAGAAAGTGTAATACTGGCGCTTCTGGCCAGTTTCCTTCTGCCCAACCGAAAAAACACAGATGGGTACACCTGGGAAAGTATAAAATAATTCCTTTTCGGTTTACTTCCGGGAATCCAGGTATGTCTGCAAAAACTGCTGCGACAGTTCATCTGAATCACCGTACCCGGCACGAAGTTCTTCCAGCTTTTTATGCAGCTCCGACTGCACTTCAGCATAAGCCGGGTCGCCATAAATACTTTTCATCTCCGTCGGGTCAGACTGCAGATCGTACATTTCCCATTCATCCACATCATAGTAAAAATGGATGAGTTTGTAGCGTTCGGTACGTACGCCGTAATGGCGTTTGACCATATGTACTGAAGGATATTCGTAGTAATGGTAATAAATGGCATCACGCCAGTCTGTTTTATTACCGGACACAAGTTTCCGGAAAGAGAGGCCCTGCATATCAGCGGGAGCTTCAATTCCCGCATAATCTAACAAGGTGGGTGCCAGGTCCAGGTTCATAACCATATTCAGCACTTCGCTTCCCGCCTTGATTTCCCTTGGATAACGCACCAACAGCGGGGTGCTGAGGGACTGTTCATACATGAAACGTTTGTCATACCAGCCATGTTCCCCCAGATAAAATCCCTGATCTGAAGTGTATATTACAATGGTGTTATCGAGCAGGCCATTCTTTTCAAGGTAATCCATCACCTCTCCCACCCCGTCATCAACCGACTTGATTGTTTTCAGGTAATCGCGCAGATAACGGTGAAACATGAATTTCGCCAGTTCCCGTCCTTCGGGCATTTCTTTCAGAAAGGCCTCATTGCGCGGATTGTAGGAGGCCCTCCAGGCCACCCGCTGATCATCGTTCATGCGGTTAATGTCGCCCATAAAATCAGTAGGCTTTCCGGTATAGGGATCGTTCTCAAATTTCATGTCATGTCCCCAGCGCATGTGGCCGACAATCTGCATCTCCTGTTCACGGGCAGCCGAACCGCGACCTTCATAATCATCGAAGAAATTATCAGGGAAGTCAAACTCCACGTCCTCAAGAAAGTCGAGGTATTTGGTTTCGGGCAACCAGTTGCGGTGCGGTGCTTTCTGATGGTACAACAGGCAGAAAGGCTTCTCCTTGTCGCGCGTGTTTTCGAGCCAGTTAAGCGCAAATTGGGTGGTCAGCGGCGTGCAATGGCCTTCAAATTGCTTTCGTTCCCCGTTTTCTATAAAAATAGGATTATAATATTGTCCTTGCCCGGGAAGCACAATGGAATAGTCAAAGCCCTGCGGAGTGCCGTCCAGATGGATTTTCCCGATGAGGGCAGTGGCATATCCGTTTTGTTGCATTAATTTCGGAAAACTGGGCTGGTCCCAGTCGAACTTACTGTGGTTGTCGATCTTCCCGTTGAGGTGGCTGTATTTGCCGGTAAGCAGAACGGCACGGCTGGGTGCACAAATCGAATTGGTCACAAAACTCGACCTGAAGATGGCACCTTCCCTTGCCAGCCGGTCGATGTTGGGGGTTTGCAACAGATTATGACCGTATGCACTTATGGCCTGCTGCGTATGGTCATCGCTCATAATAAAAAGGATGTTTGGCCTGGGTGTTTCTTTCTGAAGTGGCCCGCAGGAAATAAATCCGGCACTTATTGCCAGCAGGACAGCCGATTTCGGAACAATACTCTTCATGTCAATTCTATTTTTTAGTCAGGTAAAACTTACAATTACAATGTTAACGATTTAATTTCATCATCGCTGAGGGCACGATCAAAAACAGCGAGGCCGCCGATCAATCCTTTATAGAAATTTCCCATACCCGACTTCAGCAAAACCGCCCCGACAGTATAATCTGAACCGTTGTTGCCCATTCCATCCGGGAAGAAATAAGGATTTTTTGATTGTGTCAGTCCTTCGGGATATCCTTCAAAACCTTTGGTGTTTCTGATCAATTCAGGCTCACGGGCTTCAAACTTTCCGTTCAGGTACGATCTGATGAATTCGCCATCGTAGGTAAATGCAACACAGCTCCACTCCCCTGCATTTACAGTTTGGTTGCTGGCCGAATAATCAATTGAGTAGGGAAACGGAGGGGTGGGTTTTCCGGTCAGCGATATATGCCCGCATACCTGATCTTTGCCATTGTAATGAGGAAGAGACACAAACAATCCATACTGCCTTTTACCCCCATCCTGGTATTCATTCCACATACCACCGATAAAACCGGTTTGCGTGCCATCCCATTTGATCCATGCAACAACGGTTACCCCACGGTTTTTGCCATAAATATTCAACCTGCCTGTCTGATAATTCGGAAGTACCAGATAACTGTTACCTTCGAACAGGGCTGAATATCCCGATAATGGCCCATCATTGACTCGTCTGATATTTCCTTTTGCTTCGGATAGCGGAAACTTATCATTAACAATTGATTTTCGGGCCCTACCCGGTTTTTCACTGAAAGTCCAAAAAGCTACAATACCATCTGTTGATTTGACTTTTTGAATAAGACCCGGATTGGGTTTTGAATAAAATTGTCCACTCAGGAAATTGCATGCAAGTATCAGATATGCAGTAGTAATTATCTTAATCATTTTACCTCCTTCCATGCCATTTTGCGACAGCCTCTTCCAGAAGCTTCCTGTCTACGTTTTCAGAATCCTTTAGTATCAGGTTATTTTCCAGACGGATGTCCTCTTCTTTGGTAGCATTGTAACGTACCGGAGGAACCCCTTCCCCGCAGCTAAGCACATTGTCCCTGACCAGGTTTGTGGTTGCCCGGTGAAACCGTAGCGGTGATTTGGCTATATGGTAGATAATATTTCCTGCAACGGTTACATCGGTCGTACCCTCATCCAGGAACATTCCGTTGCTCTCGGCTCTGCCCGCATTGACAGTGACATCGTGTATCAGATTGTCTGAAATGGTACTCCCGGGCTGGAGGCCCAGCATATAAATGCCGCCGCCGTCGCTCAGGATTTTCATAATGTGGTGAATATGATTACCAGTCAGGTGGTTATCACGGCAAGGCGAAGGTGCCGGACTCCACTCCCAGCCTATTGATATTCCGGTATAGGGCAGATTATGCAAATGATTTGCCGATACCAGTGTACCAGTGGTAAATCCGCACCAGATGCCAACAGCACCATAAAACTGCCTGCCACATTCTGTAACGGTATTGTTAACTGCTGAATTACCCTGTGCTGCCTGTTCCGGCACCGATTTCCACCAGACCTCTCCGTTTACAATGCGATCACGACCTTCTCCAATCATAATGGCATTTCCGGAAATATCCCCGAAGTGTGACCCGGATACTGAACATCCCTTACAGCCCATACCGAACCACAAGCCGGACCCACCCAGTTGAGTGAAACTACATCCGGAGAAGGAACAATTTTCAGCCCAACTTGCCATTATGGCAGCCGGTACGACCGACCAGCCTTTCGATGCAGGACGCGGATCGAAGTGGCAGGCCTGAATGCCCGCGTATCCCTTTTCAGGTATCTGCCAGGAGCAATATTGGAAGGCAATTCCCTCAAATGCAATGTTCCTGACCATCGATTCCTGAGAGCCTTCCATAACAACCAGGTGCGGACCGGTAACCGGAATTATAACGCTGAGATCTTGCGGCGTCTTTCCATCGGGCAGAAGCAGGTACAGCAGGCCTTCAGCAGAATCGAAAAACCATTCACCGGGAACATCCAAAAATGCAAGGTCATTCTCGAGAAAATACCGCGGATTCTTTTCCCAGTTATCAAGATTGAAAAAATTGAGGCCTTTGGCGCCTATGGAATCCACCGCGGTAAGCCTGTTTTGACTGTAGTCGGCTTCAGCGAGGGGAATACGGGATATGGACCAGTCGTGTAAAAGCACCAGTTCAACTTCCTTAATCTTTTGTGGCACAGGAAAATCACCCTCATTGAACCTGAAATTGGTGCGTCTGTCGGCGCCCACTTCTGCCACTTTAAGGTAGGTGTAGTTGGGATGCCTGGCCCGCGTAGCCCTCACCCCGTCAATAAACAGCTCCCTGAATCCTTGTTTGCCTGTCTCCGAAGGCACTCTTGCCACCCAAAGATTGTCCTTCTTATGCCATCCTTTAATTTCCATCCCTCCCGAGATAACCGGGTTTGCTCCCTTTTCAGCGCTGTAGCGTACGAACGATTTCCCCCGGCCTGAATCCTCAGGCCCAAAATGCAATGTTTCAGATAAAAAGTAGGTGCCGTCGGCCAGCCAGACCGTAATATCTTCCGCCCTGGTGCCTGAAGGTTGTTTGCGCACCGCCTCCTGCGCCCTTTGGATGGTCAGAAATGGCTCTCCTTTGGTTCCGGGATTCAAATCATTTCCGTTTGGAGAAATGAAAAACTCATGAAATGACTGCTCACGATCACTGGAATTCATGTTCTTTGCCATCGCGGAGGATAAAACACAGGCAAATACTATGGTCAAAACAACCGGGTAAAGGATTTTCATAATTATTGATTTAACGGCATAAATGTAATCAAGACTTTTTTAAATATCACCCACTCTGCGAGCAATCAGGACAGAATTTCCATGAATGGACGAAGAAAACCGCAAATCATGTTTTTTACACTTTCTTTGCGGATCAAACAAATACCTTTCTGAAATGTTATTTTCTTTGAACGAAAATCAGGTTCATCACGTTATTACAGCGTGTCGCTGATTAAAATAAATCAAAAATTATTGCATGTACCTTGAAAAGACAGTAGTAGTGGAATCGACCGGCCCATCAGTCGCAGAAGCTTTGGATGATTATTATCTTGCTTTTCTGAGCCGCCAGCTTAGTTTATTGGGACGCCGTGAAGTACACCACGGCCGTGCTCATTTCGGCATCTTTGGCGACGGAAAAGAATTGGCCCAAATCGCTTATGCCAGGGCATTTAAGAAAGGCGACTGGCGCTCAGGCTACTACAGGGATCAGACTTTTATGCTGGCTCTTGACCTTCTGCAGCCAGAAGAATTCTTTGCCATGATATATGGAGATACGGATCCTGACATCAACCCATCAACAGGTGGCCGCAATTTCAACAACCACTTTGGCACACAAAATATCAACAGCAAGGGGGAGATTAGAGACCTGGCCCTGCGCTACAACTCTGCATCCGACATTTCCTCGACCGCCGGACAAATGCCCAGGTTGCTTGGCCTTGCCCAGGCATCGAAAATAGTGAGACAAAATCCCGCAATGGAGCGACATCTCAATAACAATGTGACCGGCAACGAGGTTGCATTTGGTTCCATTGGTGACGCCAGCACCTCCGAAGGAATGTTTTTCGAAACCATCAATGCAGCTGCAGTCATGCAGGTACCCCTGGCCGTAGCTGTATACGACGACGGGTTCGGCATTAGCGTGCCAATCGAACTGCAAACCACCAAATCGAGTATTTCTGAGGCTTTAAAAGGTTTCAGGAAAGAATACGGCACCAACGGAATAGATATTTATACCTGTAAAGGATGGGATTATGCATCCCTTTTAGAAACCTTTGGGAAAGGAATATCCCATTGCCGGTCAACACATACCCCTGTACTTTTTCACATCACTGAAATTACCCAACCGCTCGGACACTCCACATCTGGTTCACACGAGCGTTACAAATCAAAAGAAAGATTGGCGTGGGAGGAAGAGTTCGACTGCCTTAGACAGTTCCGCCATTGGATGCTTGAATCGGGCATGGCCGAAATTGAAGAGCTCAATATAATTGAAAGGCGCGCCATGCGCACTGCCCGTGAAGCCCGCGACCGTGCCTGGGAAAATTACACAAGGGGCTACACAGAAGAGTCTGAAGCACTTGAAAGGATAATTGAACAAATGAGGTCTGCATCCGATGGTTTATTTGACCATACTGAAGAGTTGAAGGAGATAAGAAGCAAATTATTTCCAACCCGGCGAGCCCTGCTGAGCTATGCAAAACGTATATTCTACGAACTGCACGGAGGTAGCGCCTATTTTAATTTGCTGCAGGAATTACACAATTGGGTAAATGATTTTGAAAAACGAAGCAATAATTTGTACAGCCGTCATCTTTACCGTGAGGGTCAAGATTCGGCACTGAACATTAGTGGCATTGAACCTCAATATGACGCAGACATTGAAGAAGTTTCAGGTTCAGAAATTCTTAACAGGAACTTTGATGTACTTTTCAACCGCTATCCTACTCTGGTAACCTTTGGGGAGGATACAGGGAAACTGGGTGACGTGAACCAGGGGATGAAAGGAATGCAGGCGAAATATGGAGAAGACCGGGTTTCAGACACCGGCATCAGGGAAACCACCATTATCGGTCAGGGAATAGGCCTGGCACTTAGAGGCTTCAGGCCAATTGCGGAGATTCAGTACCTCGATTACCTGATCTATGCACAGTCGACGCTGAGCGATGACCTGGCCAGCCTGCAATACCGCACCATGGGTAAACAGGCAGCACCCGTTATTATCCGCACACGCGGTCATCAGCTGCAAGGCATCTGGCACGCAGGCTCTCCCATGCAGATGATCCTCGGATCTATGAGGGGTGTATATCTGTGTGTTCCCCGTAACATGACCCAGGCTGCAGGTTTTTACAATACCCTGCTCATGGCCAACGACCCGGCCCTGGTAATAGAACCGTTAAAAGCTTACAATGTAAAGGAAGTAATGCCGACCAATTCCGGAGATTACAGAACGCCACTGGGAGTGCCCGAAATTATGCAATCTGGCACCGATATTACTATTGTAACCTACGGATGGAATGTTTTTCATGCCTTAAAAGCAGCCAAACTTCTCGAAACCAAAAAAATTTCAGCAGAAGTCATCGACGTACAAACACTCATGCCCTTCGACTTGCATCACATGATTCTTGAATCTGTAAAAAAGACCGGTAAAGTAATTTTTGTGGACGAAGACGTTCCGGGGGGAGCAACAGCCTATATGCTGCAGAAAGTGCTCGACGAGCAGCAGGCCTTTAACTATTTGGATACTGCCCCGGTAACCCTGCCAGCCATGGATCACAGGCCTGCTTATGGTGTTGATGGTGAGTATTTTTCAAAACCCAACGTGGAGCGTATTTTCGAGGCAGTATACCAGATGATGCATGAAGTGAATATGAAGGAATTCCCTAGAATGTAACAATTCTTCCATCATTCGCAACATTGCGAAACTGGCAACCGGATTGTCATTAACAGGCACCATACCCATGAATTTATCAGCTTAAACATCAGGAACAAGGTTATTGCAATGGACTGGATATTCAAAAGTTAAAAGTTTGGTAAAAATTCGTTGATGTCAAATAATTGTTCCGGCACTGCGTTTGTTTAATCTGAAAAAGGTAGTAAAAAGGGTTATGGCAAAAACAATATATATCTGGGTGATTGTTCTTATTACGGGGTTTATAATTTCTGTAGATTCCACTGCAAACGAAAGAAACAATTGGGATGTCCCGACCCTGAATACTGCCGCAACTGCAGACTACCTTACCGGTAATGAAAAGGCTGTCATACTTGAAATCAACAAACTACGGAGTAACCCGGTGGCTTATGCTGAAGAATACCTTGAACCGATGCTGTCGATGTACCGGGGAAAACTGCTCTATATGCCGGGGAATGATCCGATCATCACCAGAGAAGGCATTGTTGCCTTGCGTGAAGCCATAAAAGCATTAAAAGCAGCCTCTCCTTCTCCACCCATCCTGCCGGATCTGAGACTCACAAAAGCCTCACGGGATCATCAGAAAGACCAGAGCAAAACAGGCCAGACCGGTCATAAGGGAAGCAATGGTTCTTCGATGAGGCATCGAATTGAGCGTTATGTGGAATGGGATAAAAAGATTGCTGAAAACATCTTTTATGGTGATCCGGATGCAATATCTGTCGTGCTTCACCTGGTTATAGATGATGGGGTTCCCGGAAGAGGCCACAGGATCAATTTTCTTGATCCCGATCTCCGGTATATTGGCGTTTCGTGCGGAACACACCGGGTTTATCGTCACCTGTGTGTGATGAAGTTTGCAGGTGGTTTCCGTATACAAGAAGCCTCATCTGTCGGTCAGTCAAAACAATAGTTCAACAATCTATCTTAATAGGGATCAGAAATGTTGCATGAGCTTTTCAAGGTGATGTGAATCAGGCCTTTCAGTCGTTCAAGCCGGTTACCGGAGTAAAATCAAGCAGGGGTACCAATACCTCATTCCGACGGTTGGTCAACTGATAAGGAGGGTTGTATCCCAGATACTCAAACTTATTGTTGTGATTCAATCCTTCTATCTCCAGCCACTCCGACAACTTCTCCTTCATTTCTGATATTTTCCGGTCATTGGCCCAGCCGCTGAAACTCACCACGGCGACATATTGTGGTTCTGAGGTATGCAATTTTACCCGCTTGCTTTTTGGATCAGGCAAAGTTTCCATTGTAAACCTGGATGGCATAACAAAGCTCATCGTGCCTTCCGCTTCGGACATGCGCACCGGGGCGGTCATGCTGATCTGCATATTTTCTTTGTTGCCTCCGAAAATGTATCCAGCCAGGGTACCAAAGCTGCTGTTTCTAGACTGGTCGTAAGAACCAGCCATATCTACACTGGCAAGAATTGCCGGCGGATAATACCTGACCTCAAAATCTTTTTCAGATTTGATGGTCTGATATTTCTGGATTTCTGTTTTGCTGTCAGATTGAAACAATCCCATAAATAGTAATAGTATTAAAGTTGTCATTTGTTTAATTATTGAATATATATATTAAACATTTATTACGGGATTTGGTTCAGCTATTTAAGAAATAAATGCCTGTCCGGAAAGAATCTGGCTAAAACGATAACGATAATCTGAAGTATATGATATAAGCCACCGGGCCAGTCAGCTCAGTGGCTTATTATCACAATGAAGTGTGTGCTTGGGGTATACCTTACGCTGTGGTTGCCTCCTCGCTTTTACCACCAATTACCAACAGCTGGTTTACAATCACTTCGGTGACATAATGTTTCTGGCCCTCCTTATCGTCCCAGGTCCGGTTGGTGATTTTACCCTCAATGGCGACTTCGACGCCTTTATGGACAAATTTTTCAACAGTAATGGCAACCGGGCCATAAGCAACCAGCCTGTGCCAGGTGGTTTCCGACTTTCGGGTACCAGCCTGGTCGACATAGGTTTCGTTCGTTGCAATGGAAAAGTTGGCCGCTTTCCGTCCGCTTTCCAACAGGACTACTTTGGGGGCATCGCCCGCATGGCCGATAAGCCTGACAGAATTTCTTAATGCATTCATGATTACTTCGTTAAGGGTTGATATTTCTTTTAAAATTGTGAGTTTATGGGAGAAACAAATAAAAAAAGGTGCATCGTATGATAAAAAACCTGCATTCAGTTTTCCAGTATGTTCTTCTTGCTGAGCAGGATAAGTGAGTTTACGATAACCTCAGTAACAAAATGCCTATTCCCTTCCCTGTCACCCCATGTACGGTTGGCAATCTTACCTTCAACCGCAATCTCGGTTCCCTTTTGGAGGTACTTCTGGGCCATATTGGCCATTTTCCCGATGGCTACCATGCGGTGCCAGGTGGTCTCGGATATGCGGTTGCCGTCTCTGTCAATCTGGATCTCGCTGGTTGCCAAAGAAAAATTGGCAATTTTCCGTCCGCTTTCAAACTGGATAACTTTGGGGGCATCGCCGAGGTGGCCTATAAGCATGACAGAATTTGTTAATGTACTCATGATGTATTCA
>CAYMXK010000136.1:0-10902 GCA_964393915.1 uncultured Prolixibacteraceae bacterium | reverse complement strand
TCATTGATGCCAAACACATGTGTGTTTCATGCAGGGGAATTCAGGATGATCACAGCACCACGGTTACCGCCGAATATTCAGGAAAATTTCATGATCGCTCAACCAGGGAGGAGTTTCTGAAGTATATAAAATTATAGCATCATCGAACGTGCGTTTGTTGATGTCTTGTGTTGCCCAGATAGTTTTGAACAGGAGCCAACAAAAGTGAATTGCCCGGTAATGGTAGAGTCTGGTGGTATTATTTACCCCAAAAGCGATTCACATGCGCATTCCTGAACAGTAACCACTGCGGAAACTGTGGGCGATCCTCCAGAAGTATGATTAGCATCTGTTATAAACATAGAAGTATAGTTTTTGGTTGTTACCGGACTCACCTGGAACGTATGTGTAATTCAGTGGATTCGCAGATCCAAAGCTAAATGAAATTGATGAGAAAACCCTATAACAAATACTTAAATGCTTCTTCTACCGTTTCTACGGGCATTCTGCAACTTCCATTACTGCAAACGTATATCAGGGTTTTTCCTTCGGCATACCGGTTTAAAAGAAGAGGAACAGCCGATTCTTTTTTTGCGCTTGCCCAGATTACTTCAGGAGAGTAATTTTTTTGCATTTCTGCCATCAGCACGGGAGAGTTACTCCCGATAATCGCAACTTCCCGGGTGCCGAATGTCAGCATAAGCAACAACCTGCCCCAGTTGGCATAAGCATACGGATAGGCAGAAAAAGATGAGCTGATTTTCCTGGCCATTCTTCCGGCGATTTTTTCCCATTCCATATTGGAAAATAAACGGCTCAAATTCAGTAGGTTAATCGCCATAACAGAGTTGGATGAAGCTATCACGTTATCCTCCTTCTGGTAATGGTTGGTGATTATCTCGATGTTGTTCTTTTCGTTGAAAAAGAATAAGTTTTGCTCAGTGTCGTAAAAGTAATTTATGGTATAGTCGGTTAATTGTCGTGCAAGCTGAACCCAGGTTTCGTCAGCTGAAATCTCATACAAGGAAATAAAAGCCTGAATAACCAACGCGTAATCCTCCAGGAAACCTGGTATAGCTGCCTTGCCGTTTTTCCAGGTATGGAACAATCCACCTTGTTGAGTAAAGAGATTGTCTTTCAGGAACATTCCATTTTTCAGGGCCAGGTTTTTAAACCGTTCGTCGCCAAAGGCTTTAGTTGCATCACAAAGGCCCTGGATGACAAGCGCATTCCATGAAGTTAAGGTCTTGTCATCAAGTGCCGGACGGATACGGGATTCGCGATGTTTCATCAGGAGGGCCTTCCATTTGACAATCAGGTTTTTGATTTCATCCAGATCTATTCCCTGTTGTTCCGCAAATTCCTCGTCCGACTGGTCGCGGAGCAGGATATACCTGCCGTCTTCCCAATGACCGGTGGAGTTTACATTATAATAATCCGCAAATAGCCGGAAATCTCCATTGAGAAGCCCCTTCAATTCTCTTATAGTCCAGGTATAGAACATGCCCTCCACATTTTCGCTGTCGGCATCGAGCGAAGAGTAAAATGCCCCCGAAAGATGCAGCATCTCCCGCCGAAGGTATTCAACTGTTTCGTATACCACATCCCTGAACAAGTCGTTTTGGGTCATCTGAAAAGCTTTCGAGTAAACAGACAACAATTGGCCATTGTCGTACAGCATTTTTTCGAAGTGCGGCACTTTCCATAATTCATCAACAGAGTAGCGGGCAAATCCACCTCCCGCCTGGTCGTAAATTCCTCCCATGGCCATCTTTGTAAGGGTCAGCTCCACAAATTTCTGCACATCATTGTCTTTTGCATTGTGTGCATAATGAAGCAGGAAGTCAATATTAACGGGCATCGGAAACTTGGGCCTTCCATTGCGGCCACCGTGCTGATTGTCGAAATGGTGTTTCCATTTTTTAACAGCATTCTCAATCATTGTTGTGGTTGCGGGTGACTCTGCTCCTTTAACCGGAAGAGAAGCCTGTTTTATGCCATAGGCGAGATTTTCGGCATGCCTGACAGTATCTGCCCTCTGATCATGGTACAACCGGCTCAATTCGTTCAGCGCATTTATCCAGTTTTCTTTCGGGAAGTAGGTGCCACCCCAAATGGGCCGTCCGTCGGGGAGGGCAACACAGTTGAGGGGCCATCCTCCCTGTGCACCGGTAATCTGTACGGCTGTCATAAAAAAGTGATCTACGTCGGGGCGCTCTTCCCTGTCAATTTTTATGCAGATGAACTTGCTGTTCATGACCTTAGCAACTTCATCGTCCTCAAAACACTCGTGTTCCATCACATGGCACCAGTGACAGGCTGCATACCCAATGCTTACCAGAAGTAGTTTATCTTCCCGCTGTGCTCTTTCAAGTACTTCCTTTTTCCATGGTTGCCAGTCTACAGGATTATGCGCATGCTGCAGAAGATAGGGGGAGGATTCGTGAATCAGTGAATTGGTGTGTATCTTGTTGTCCATAATTGCAGTTTCTATTGTTGTTTAAGGGAAACAAGCAATGATGACAAATAGTTTTATCGGTCAGGCATTAGCAATTACAGATCTATTTGCGGGATGGCCGGTTTTGAGAACATTTGCAATACCCCGCTTGCATGGCGGTAATAGTGTCCCCGTAAGTCCTTTGAATAGGTGTCGAGGATTTCCCTGCCCAATCCGTTCATGTCTCCGACTTTAAACAAAGCCCGGCCCAGGATCAGTTCACGCAGCGAATTATTACGGGTACTGTTATCGACAGAGCTTGCCGGAGTTAGTTTACGGGCGGTTTCAATATTGGTCATGGCGTGGCCGGCTACTCCCTGCATTTGAAGGAGCCGGAACAATGCTTCGGCTCCCTGTTGGCTGGCAATTGTCTCAAGAGCTATTGCAACGGCATGAAAATGAGATAATTCACTGTCGGGAGTCAGTTTTTTTGCTAACCGTACGATGGAGGGTACAGCTTCCTCTCGTCGGGAGCGGCCGAGGGCAATAATCAGACTGTCAAGGTAGCTGAGGCTCTTGCCAAACTGACCCATGCCTCTGAAGTTCCATCCTTCGTCCCAATCATCATAGCCATCAACAGCTTTACGGATGACTTCCCACCCGGTGGGATTATCAAGCATTCCAAGGATCCTGGCATATACCAGGCGATGTTCCTCTTCCCTGCTCATATGAAAGAATTCTTCGATTATTGGAATGGATCGGTCGGTATCCCAGATCAGGATTTCGAGTCCTTCCAGGTTATTAACCACCGTCTTTGCTGCCTGCTGAATCTCCTCTACAGATGGAGGATAATTGTCTTTGTAATCCGCTGCGCCCTCCGGCAGGTTCTTAATCTCCACCAGGCCTTTCTGAAGCCATTTCAAATCAATATGCCTGATTTTCTGATTGTTTGCAGCAGCCAGTGCCGCTGCCCACCCCATGGCGAATCCCTGGTTCTGGAGGCAGGGCTGCATCCTGATTACCGGCATGGCATCGCGGTGGGCGCTTGCCCCCAGGCCGGTAACGGCAATCCCTTCGATTCCTTTTGGAAGAAGCGCCCGGAATGGAACCAGGGCTGTAATATGTTTGCTCCGTTCGTCGGGCGGCCTGAGGGAGAAAAACGGATCTTCTGTATAACCGTGCGTGTCGAAGGAGCTGATGTGGATGGAAAAGGTGTCAGGGTAGGTCCGCTTATTGTATACATCCAGCACAGAGACGGTATAATCACCAATCATCCTCCGGCGCTCCCTGGTCTGAGGCAACTTTCCGAGATCGTATTGTTGGGCAAATTTGTCTTTCGCGACAATGAAAGTCCGCCAGACATCAAGCATGTCGGTATCGTTGGTAAATGTCCAGTCGGTATTGTTATAGTGGTCGCCCGGATTTTTAAAAGGCATGCCTGAACCCTGAACCGCGACCGACAGCCCATCTGTGTATTCATAACCGGCACCTGCGGCAATGGCAATGTCGGCACTTCCCGTTGAGTCGATTACAGTATGGGCAAGCACTATCCCTTTTCCTGAAGGAGTGGCTACCACAACTCCTTTAACAGTTCCGTCATGCACATAAGCGCCAATGCCGAGAACGCCAAACCAGATTTCTCCTCCGGCTTTCCTTATCTCGCGTCGGAAGTATTCTGTTTTCCAGTCAAATACCCATTCATCCAGACGCTTCTTCTGGCGGGGATTGTCAAGTCCTATGGCTTTGACGCCCTTGTCAACTTCAATGGTATATCCCTCCCGGTAACCGTCCCAATAACGGCCAATCATTCCTAAAGTCCCCATACCTCCCAGTCCGTGCAGATATTCCAAGACCAGTGTTCGGGCCCCATGCCGTGAGGCACCGACTCCGGCCGGAGCACCTGCTGTGCCTCCGCCCATTACCACCACATCGTAACTGCCTAATATGGGAAGGGTAGTGGCATCAGCTTCGAGGCTGCCAAGATTCAGGGAGGGCCGCAATCCTTCAAGAATTTCACCTGTGTCTCCAGGCAGCAGGGAACCGGATAAATTTCCTTTGACGGATAGATTCTCAATTAACGACAGCGCTTTTGCCTTTTGCGCTGCCCCGACACCGATCCTTTCTCCCAAGCGGACCATAGCGCCTGGTTGCAGTAATCCCTCCATCGCCTGCCTGTTGATATCGGCCATGCCACTCAGTACATACATGTTGTTCATCCTTTTGGGCTGAAAAGCACCAAGTTCTATCTTGTTACTGTCGGCAAAGGGCCTAGTCCACTTATCCTGACCTGATATATGATCCGGAGGTACCTGGAAAAGCAGATCGCCGGCATCCACCTGGCCTGGATCCCAGGTCAGGTCGCGGGCTTCATGTTCCGCCCGGCAAAATGAAGCCCACGAGCCATCCTTCATTTCAAGTTTCAGGGTGTATTCAAGCGCAGTATAGGTTTTGTCCTTGACAACTACCGGCTCAGGAAGCTGTCTTACCTCCATGCCATTTATTTCCATTGGTTGGTTTCCCACAACAATGTGTCTGAACTCTTGAATTCCGGATGGATATCCGGAGAACTCTGCACCTGCCAGTCTGGCTGCAACCGCAAAATGGGTAGCATCGATAATTATTTTTGCCTTTATGGCTTGTCTTCCTGAACGGTTGGCAATTACCACACCGGCTGGCTTTCCTGAACTGTCGGAAATAATATCAGTCACATAGCTCGAATACAAAAAATCGATATGATTGTCAATCAATTCAGAATCCAGCGTTTTTTTGATGTGCATGGGGGTTGGAAGTCCATTCCCGAAGAGTTTTCTGCCCAGTTCCGTTCTTCCTGCGACCTCAGGCTGGGCCCAAAGCCTGTAAGTTCCGCAAATGTCCTCGCCAAGGTAAGGCTCGGGGGCTGCAAGAAAGACCGATGCGCCCTGGATTCTTGCAGAAACGGCTGCTGCCACAGCGGCTGATGTACCTCCGATAATTACCACATCCACATCATAGGCAATAGGGATCCGCCGGGCGGATTGGTAGCCGGATTTTGCCGCACCAGTGTCTTTTGCTCCGGAGTTCTGAAATAAAAATACACCGGAGGCGGTTAATAAAGCACTGCCTGCAGCTGTGTTTTTTATAAAATCACGTCTTTTCATCTGTAAAAATTGTCTTGTTTTTTAATGGTCATTACTTGTCCCGATAGGGTGTTTTACCCCATCTCAGATTTTCCCTGGAATTCATTAATGACTAATTACGGGCACCTTCGATATGCAGGATTTGTCCTTTGTTTAGCAGCTCCTGCTTTAACTTTTCATAAGGAACATCCTGAACTGCAAGTCTGTTGTCGATGGCCATGCACGCGGCCACTGCGGCCGATTGTCCGAGGATCATAAATACCGGTTCCATACGGATCGATCCGAAAGCAATATGGCTGGTCGACGCGCATACCGGTACAAGCAGGTTTTCACATTCCTCCTTTTGGGGTACCAGTGAGCCATAGGCAATTTCGTAAGGAGTAAGTTTGACTTCTATATCTCCTTCGTTGTGTACATGCCCTTCTTCGGTAACATAACGCTGAATGTTGTGAGAGTCGATAGAGTAAGAGCCCATACCAACAGACTCAGGTGTTGGAACTCTTTTGAGCAGCTCGTTTTCGGTCATCACAAATTTTCCTTTCATCCGGCGGGCTTCCCTGATATAAAGCTGATGGGGCCAGTTGCCATTGTCGGTAAATTCATCTTTAGGCAATCCCCATTGCTGCATCCGGATTTGGATCTCTTCCGGAACCCGTGGATCATTGGCCACGAACCAGAGCAATCCTTTCTGGTAAGATTCATGTTCCCTGATGATTTCCCTGCGCCTTTCATAGCTGGCATCCGGATAATCGTAGTTCATTCCGATATTGTCGCTGCTGAAGGGTCCATGGTTATTGGTATCTGTTTTCCTGTTAGGGATGTCATCAAATTTGTGGAACCACTCCCTCCAGCCAGCATCAAAAATCCTTACCAGCAGTTCATATTGGGTGGAGTCATATCCTTGGGGCTTTGGGAAAGGTATCCTGTTTTCGGGGTGATTGGTCATACAGACCCTGAAACAATAGGCCTGCACTTTGTGGTCGCCCGTACCTTTTTCACCGGGATGTTCAGGAGTAATCCGGGGCAATAATCCGCTTGCCGGATCGCCAGGAGTCAGATAAGGGTCTATGGGCTTGTCTAAGACCATGAAATGGTGCCTGTGGTGATATACGCCGGTCTGCACACCATTCCAGGTTTCGCCATACACATCGTTGCCTTCCCTGCCCACGTGGTAACTCACGCCGGCGGAGGCTATCAGGTCGCCTTCATAGGTAGCATCCATAAACATCTTTCCCTGGAAGGTTTTTCCGCTGAGGGTGGTTATGGAAACAATTCTACCTTTTTTCATCATCACGCCTGATTCACGGTTCAGCCATTCGTCACGGTAAACGGGAATATTGAATTCTCGGATATAATCTTCAAAGACCTTTTCCGCCACATGGGGTTCAAAAATCCACATGGTACGGTTTTCTCCGTCGATGGCTGGGGTACCTTGTCCCTTATTTCCGTATTCTGACTTGTCCATCCATTTCCAGGCGGCATCATCCTGATAGTGATTGAAAACCCTGTGATAGAAATCTCTCGACAAGCCACCGATAACCTCCTTTTTTCCGGTGTCGGTATATCCAAGCCCACCGGCCGATAATCCGCCCGGGTGGATATCGGGGGACACAATTACGACAGATTTACCTGATTGCGCTACTTCCACGGCAGCGATAACGGCAGCTGAGGTGCCGCCATATATTACGACATCAGCTTTAATAACTTCCTGTTGAGGCTGGCAGGACGGTAAAACCAGCACAACTATAATGAACAGGGCAGGGAGAATGTGAAACAAATTAATTCTTAAAGGTTCAAAGATTTGGTTGTAAGGAAATGGTTTGTTGTTCATACGATATTATTTTATTCAAATTCGATTTTACTGAAAAACTCTGGCCGGTGATAATCGGGCTGAGGGGTTCCTACCGGCTTCCATGTTACAAAATGGGGCAACGGAAGATCGTCGCCACATTTATAAAAATTGGCAGTTGCATTCAGTCCGGAAAGTTTCAGGCCGGGATTATAAACAAAACAGTCGACCGGTATTACGATTGTTAATTCCCATTTAAAACCTCCTTGCCGGGTTTCGAAAGGCGAATCTCCAAGTGTGGATTCTATTGCAATTGTCCGGAGAACTTCCTCACTGAGTTTTATCCGGTTATTTCTTCCTTCTCCCCAGGCTACATGTGGTGTCCCGATGCAGTTAAACTCAAAGTTGTAATAGTTTTTCCCATCTAATGAAACGAAAAATTCCACACAACTGTCGGTGTGAACCGGGCCATTGATGTTGGTTACAGTTGCCCTTACGGCTTCTTCTTCCACATAAAATTTAAGTGCAATGCTATCACCGGTATGGCCAATCCTGAAAGTTATTTTTGGTTTATAGGAATATTCCGGCCAGTTAATAATTGTTACCGGATGGGCAATAGCCTGTTTTTCAAGGATATGGGAAAGGTGTTGGATATCGGTGATGTTTTCGGTATTTAACTTTACTATTTTCATAAAACTAACGGTTTTAGATGAATACAAGTTGAAGAATATCTCTTTACTGTGAAAGATATTTCAAAAGTATTAAAATTTCTCAATTAAGATTCCTATAAATGGAGCCAGTACCGGCACAAAATATTTTGGGAAATTGTTGCACCCTCGCGGGGTGCTGGTTTCGCTTCTCATAAATGCTTTTCATTACCTTGTTTCCCCAAGCTCGCAGTCGGAAAGCCCCGCTTGAAAATTTTTTGCGCAAACCTTTGCGCAAATCCGGAAACATTGTATATTTGCGTTGCTGCTATGGGGGGTAACGTAACCAATATTAAAGATCTAGCCGAAAGAATTGGACTATCGGTGACAACGGTTTCCCGCGTTTTAAACGGTAAATCGAAAGCTTACCGTATTAGTACTGCCACCAGTGAAAAGGTGCTGGCTGCTGCAAGTGCTTATAACTATTCCCCAAATCGGATTGCACGCGGACTCAGACTTGACAAAACCGAAACAATCGGGTTGATTATCCCTGATATTTCCAACCCATTTTTTGCTTCGATTGCTAAAATTATTGAGGTTGAGGCCCGCAATAAAGGATATTCCATCATTCTGTGCGATAGTCTGGATGATGTGATTACCGAAGCGGAATTGCTGAACCTGCTGTCAGGAAGAAAAGTAGATGGAATTATTATTGCACCCGCCGGGAAAATGAGCAGCCATATTGAAGAAATTCAACAACAGGGTATCCCGGTTATGGTCATCGACAGGTATTTTCCGGGAACAAAATTGCCGTATGTTACTTCAGACAATTATTTGGGTACAATGCTCGCCATGGAACACCTTATTGAGATGGGCCATTTTCGTATCGCCTGCATACAGGGGATTAGCGGCATATCCGCCAACAACGACCGCGTAATGGGCTATCGCGATGCGTTGCTGAAAAGTGGAGTTTTACCAGATGATGCATTGATTCTGGGTTACGATTTCGGTGTTGAGAACGGGTACGTTCAAACCAAAAAGCTACTTGCTTTACCTGACCGCCCCACTGCCATATTAGCCCTGAGTAACCTGATTTCACTGGGAACCCTTCGTGCGCTGAAAGAAGCTGGACTAATCGTACCTGACGATATTTCGATAGTGTCGTTTGATGAACAACCCTATTCCGCATTTCTGGCCTGCCCAATGACAACCGTGGAGCAACCCCGTGAGGAGATCGGGAAGCTGGCTGTTGATTCCCTGGTGAATATTATTGACAAAGTTTTATCAGCAAAAGCGATAAACCTGAAACTTCAACCTCGTCTGATTTACCGTGAATCTGTAAGAAAATTTCCAATTAGAACAGAATAATATGAAAATTCGAATCATTTTATTTATGATCTTGCTTCTTCCTATGTTTTCAAATGCTCAAACTTTAAGGGTGAGTAACAATAACAGCTATTTTGAAACCACCGACGGAAAACCTTTTTTGTGGATTGGCGATACTGCCTGGGAGCTTTTTCATAAGTTGAACCGCGAAGATGCCACGTTGTATCTGAAAAACCGGGCAGAAAAAGGTTTTACTGTAATTCAGGCAGTAGTATTGGCAGAAATAGACGGACTGAGAAAACCCAATGCATACGGCGAAATTCCCCTGTTTGGGAACGATCCCACCCGTCCAAATGAAAAATACTTTGAGCATGTGGATTTTGTGGTAAACGAGGCGGAAAAACGTGGGCTTATGGTGGGTATGCTTCCCACCTGGGGCGATAAAGTTACTCCGTCTGCCGGTGGAGGTCCGGTAATTTTTAACGAGCAGAATGCATTTGTATTTGGTGAATTTCTGGGAAAACGCTATAAAAACAAACCAATTGTATGGATATTAGGTGGCGACCGGGATGTGGCAAATGAGCAGGAAAAGCTGATTTGGCGGGCCATGGCCAACGGCCTGAAAAAAGGAGATGGAGGGAATCATCTTATTTCTTATCACCCAAGAGGGGCAAAGTCTTCGCATGAGAAACTTCACAATGAAGAGTGGCTCGATTTCAATATGTTTCAAAGCGGCCATTCCAGAAAATATGGAGATGTGTACCGTTTTGGTGAAACATTGCAAGGAGTGAAACCCCGGAAGCCTTTTGTTGAAGCGGAACCGGCCTACGAAGACATACCGGTGGAGTTCTGGAAATACCTGGATTGGAGCAATCCTGTGCCTGTTCCTGAAAATGTTTTGAACGAAGATCGCACAATTGCCCAAAAGGAACATTTTAAGCAGGGCTTTTTTGATGATCATGACGTGAGGATATTTGCATACTGGAATTTCCTTGCCGGGGTTTGCGGATTTACGTATGGGAATAATGCCGTATGGCAGATGTTTGAAAAAGGCGGCGATATGGCCATTCCCTGTTTAACCGACTGGCGAGAAGCCCTCAATCGTCCGGGTGCTGAATCGATGCGGTATGTTCGTAAAATTTTTGAGCGGAGGCCTTTTCACCTGCTTGTACCCAATCAATCTGTAATTATGGGAAGTAACCCGCGCGACAGTTTGCATGTTCGTGCTGCAATGGCATCCGATAATTCTTTTATGATGGTGTATGCCAGTGTGGGGCAGGAATTGAATATCAATCTGTCAGAAATGGTTAATGGTGCGGTTGCCTGGTGGTACAATCCTCGCAACGGGAAGTCAAAAAGAATAGGAAAAATAAAAAATGAAAACAGCTGGCAGTTTGTTCCGCCAACTTCGGGAAGAGGTAATGATTGGCTGCTGGTGCTCGATGATCCAAAAACAAAACTGAAATCCTTAATTAAGAATAAGTAATTTAAAACTAAAACTCACTGCTATGATCGTTATTCATTCCTACGCCTGGGCCGTTGTGCTGGCCGTAATTACCATGCTTTGCTGGGGATCGTGGGCCAATACCCAGAAACTGGCTACCAAAG
>CAYMXK010000135.1:7080-10928 GCA_964393915.1 uncultured Prolixibacteraceae bacterium | reverse complement strand
CCCAACAAGGCTTCGAACTCCTGGTAATTGTTGATTATCCGTTTTGACATATGTGGCTGAATTGAATTAATTTTTCAGATTTGTTGGATGCAAAGGTATTTCATATTTTATGTGATTAGTTTTAAAAGTAGCATCCAACAACAATTTTAAGGTATAGATTGTATAAAACTAGAGAATTTTCGACCCAAATTTTCTAAAATAAGTTGTCAGAAAATATCGGTTTATTTCTCACCTTTGCAACAGATTCTGTGTTAATGCGCGATATAATTAAAACAACAACCTTTCTGGCTATTTTGGCCACCTGGCTTTGGTCAACAGCCTTTGCCGTGGTTAAAATCGGGTTACAATACCAAACACCTTTACAATTTGCAGGTTTGCGGTTTATAATCGCCGGCATTCTTGTTTTTCTGGCTTTTGGAAAATGGCATGAATTTTTTCGCCAGGTTCGCCAGTTCTGGCGCTTTATCCTGGTCATCGCCTTTATGCAGGTAGTATGGCAATACTCATTCTTCTATCTTGGCATCAATCTTATACCAAGTGCCCTGGGAGCATTGCTGGTTGGTTCGTCCCCGCTTTTTATTGCCATGGTCGCCCATGTAACCATGAAAACCGACCGGTTGACTCCATTAAAAATGGCAAGTATCCTTGTGGGTGTTATCGGTATCGCGTTTATCACCATAGGCCGGCAAAAGCTTGAACTAAAAGGAGAGCTTGAATGGGTAGGAATCGGTTTGTTATTGATCAACAATGTTTTATCTGGCTACTCCAATGTACTGATATCCAAATCAAAGAAGGAGGTACATCCGGTGATTCTCAGTTCGGCGTCACTTTTCACAGGCGGCTTAGCGCTCTACCTGATTTCCATACCCTTTGAGGGGATCGCGCAGGGGCCTTTCCCTGTTTCATATTTCCTGTCGCTCGGCTGGCTCTCCTTTTTATCGGCGGCGGCCATTACTATTTGGTATACACTTCTTTCGAGACCCGGAGTGAAGGTTTCGACCCTTAACAACTGGAAGTTCCTCATTCCGGTGCTCGGAGCGTGGCTAAGCTGGGCACTCATATCATCAGAGAAACCTGATGCCTTGCAGCTTATTGCAATGGCAATTATAGCTGTTTCACTGGTACTGCTCAACCTGGCCAACAGGCGAAAATCTTCTTAACTGCAATGGGAATTGGGTGTTGCGTATTCCGATCCGCATCTTTAGTGGTTGAAATCTTAACCGCAAATTATAACCGCAACGAACGCAAGGGAAAAACGCAATGAACGCAAAGAAATACAGCTATTAAATCACATTGTAGTAAAAGGTGCAGCGCACCCAAATATTTGTAGCTATGGCATCCAAGTGGAGTTAAAGGTGCAGCGCACCGAAACATTAAATGCAGCTATTCAGACCATTTAATGAAAAAACAAGTAAGCCAGGAGTATGGACGCAATGATTCCGGTAAAGTCGGCAATCAATCCGCAAACCACGGCATAACGGGTGTTTTTTATCCCCACAGCACCGAAGTATACGGCAAGGATATAGAAAGTAGTATCTGTTGCTCCCTGAACAGTTGATGCCACCCGGCCCACAAATGAATCGGCCCCGTAGGTGGTCATGGCATCTACCATCATTCCCCGCGCACCACTGCCGCTTAGCGGCTTCATTAACGCCGTGGGTAAAGCCGGAATAAAATCAGTGTTCAAACCCATCTGCAGTATTGCCCAGGAGAATCCGGAAATCAGCCAGTCCATCGCTCCCGATGCCCTGAAAACACCAATTGCCACCAGGATGGCTACCAGGTAAGGTATAATTTTGATGGCAGTCGTAAATCCATCTTTGGCTCCTTCGATAAAAGTTTCATACACATTCACCTTCCTGAAAAAGGCCATGGCAAAGAAACCGGTAATCACCGAAAACAGTATTACATTGCTGGCTACGGTAGATACCAGGGTGATCTGGTCTTTGGGAAGCATTGAAAAATACCAGATGAGAGCGGCTATTACAGCTGTCAGACCACCCAGATAGCTCAATATCACCCTGTCGAAAAGATTGATCTTTTGATAAATCGCAACGGATATCAATCCGGCAAGAGTGGAAAAATAGGTGGCCAGCAGAATTGGCAAAAAGATATCGGAGGGATTGACCGCTCCCAGCTGCGCCCGGTAAACCATGATGCTGATTGGCAGAATAGTCAGTCCGGACGTATTGAGCACCAGGAACATAATCTGCGGGTCGCTGGCTGTGTCCTTAGATGGGTTGGTTTCCTGCATCTCCTTCATGGCCTGCAAACCCACCGGAGTGGCAGCGTTATCGAGGTTCAGCATGTTGGCGGCAATATTGAGCATGATTGGTCCGTATGCAGGATGATCCTTACCGAGCTGGGGAAAGAGTTTATTAAAAAACGGGCCGATGGCACGCGAAAACAGGTTCACTACCCCTCCTTTTTCACCTACACGCATAATGCCCATCCAGAGGGTAAGCACACCTGTAAGTCCGAGCGAAATTTCGAAACCGGTTTTCGCCATATCGAAGGTTGAGTTTACCATGGCAGGAAAAACTTCTGTATCGCCCATGAAGATGAGCCTGGCCAAACCAATTACGAAGGCTGTTAAAAAGAAGAAAATGAAGATATAGTTTAGAGCCATGTTAAAGCCAATTCAAACGCACTGAGAGGGTGCAGGTAATTACTTAAAGCGGCTCCACTCTTCTGTCCACTTGTTTATTGTTTCAACAGTGGGATTGCCATTTGCCACAATCAGCCGGTACAGAAAAGTTACTGATTCACCCTTTTTCAAAGAAAAGTTAAGTTCATCCTTACCACCCGACAAAGGTTTCTGACCAAGGGTATTGGCTGCAAAAAGCCCGTATCCCCGGGCATGCCAGTAGGTTGGATAACCCGGATTTTTTGGGTGATCGATGATAACAACCGCGACATCACCTCCATCCATTTTGCCCGAAAGCCGCATCCAACGTCCCCTGGTACCCCACACAGCGTCTCCCGTAATGGCTTCGCTGCTGAGGTAGTCACCGGTAACCCGGCTTAAATCGGGTTTTTCCACCCGCGTGATATTGCCGGCAGCGTCGGTCAACTGCACAGCACCTTTAGCAGGTAGTTCCAACTCGGTTGTAACCCTGATGGCAAACATGCCCTCCTTGTTATCGGTAAATTTAACATCGCCGTTCACCGCTGTCAATGTGGTCTTGCGGTCAATCACCCGGTAGGATGAAGTGGCGCGGAAATAAAATGTATTCTTCTCTTTAAGCAGATTGTTTCCGTCGATATCGACCCAGGAAGCGGTTGTTTCCAGTTCAGCCCCGGTGGCGGTTGATACAGCCCTGTCGATGGAATTATGTACAATGGTTCCATAATTTTTGGCCTTCTCAGCCGAAATGGCATCAGAATTATTCCAAAAATCAAGCCCGTTCACATCACCAAAATTCAGCCAGATGCCCACATGGTGCGGATGGTCGGCCCTCTCCCCTTCTCTTAAGGCCAAAGGGAAATAGCGGGTAACAGTCTGTCCTGCAGGGGCTATTACCGGCCAAAGAACTGGTTTTTTAAGTGTTTTAGGCCATATATATGCGGTGAATGGCTTTCCGTCGGCCTGAATTTCCACTTTTTGTTCCTTCAGGTTTTCGACAATCTTCACTGGCAACCATTCCTGTGCCGTGCATACCCCATAGGAAAAACCTACGACTACCATAAAAATCAGTTTTTTCATCTTAATTTTTTGTTAAAAATAAGTAAAAAAGAGGGACAGTGGCCTTATTCAAAAAAAATTAAAGTTTCAGGTATTAAAACCCAAAATTGGTGCCCTTCGTGGTTAAGGCTTTTTTGTGATCCTTGGTGCCTTCGTGCCTTCG